>NZ_PSVQ01000001.1:106548-124925 GCF_002932395.1 Rathayibacter sp. AY1D9 | reverse complement strand
GCCCTGCGCGCCCTCAGCGGTCTCGAGCGGATCGACGCGGGCCGGAGGTGCGGCGGGACCTGCCGAGTCTCATCTGCCCAGACTAGGCCCCGGCGCATACCCCGCGCGGTATCCCCGGGGAGTGCTCATGCGGCGGCGCCGACCGCCGCCTGCTCCGGTGCCGGACCGACCGTCACCGGGCGCCGCGCGGGCAGCACGCCGACCCGCTCCCCCGGCTCGAGGCGATGCCCCGACGCGTGCTGGACGGTGACCTCCTCACCCGTCGACAGCCGGACGGTCGAGCGCCGCACCGGCCCCAGGAAGCTCGAGGCGAGGACGACTCCGGACAGGGAGTCGGGAGCGCCGTCGGCCACGACGGCGAGGTCCTCGGGGCGGAGGAACACCGACGCGGGCCCGTCCGCCGCCGCCCCGTCGACGAGCGGCAGGCGCACGCCGAGCGCGAGGACCGATCCCGACGAGACCATCCCCGCGACCACCGTCGAGAGGCCGACGAAGCGGGCCGTGAAGGCGGTCGCCGGGCGCGCGTAGAGGTCCTCCGGTGCACCCAGCTGCTCGATCCGCCCGGCGTTCATCACCGCGACGCGGTCGGCGACGGCGAGCGCCTCCTCCTGGTCGTGCGTGACGAAGAACGTGGTGATGCCGATCTCGGACTGCAGGCGCTTGATCTCGTCGCGCAGCTGGACGCGGACCTTCGCGTCCAGTGCCGACAGAGGCTCGTCCAGCAGCAGCACCCGCGGCCGCGTGACGAGGGCGCGCGCGAGCGCCACCCGCTGCTGCTGGCCGCCGGAGAGCTCGTGCGCGTAGCGGTCGCCGAGGGCGCCGAGGCCCACGACCTCCAGCGCCTCCCCCGCGGCCGCCCGGCGCTCGCGCGCCCCGACTCCCCGGGTGCGCAGCCCGAACTCGACGTTCTCGCGCGCCCGCAGGTGCGGGAAGAGCGAGTACGACTGGAAGACCATGCCCATGTCGCGCTTCGCGACGGGAACGTGGGCGACGTCCTCCTCGTCGACGAGGATCCGCCCCGCGTCGATCCGCTCGAGACCGCTGAGGGCGCGCAGGGCTGTGGTCTTGCCGCAGCCGGAGGGGCCGAGCAGCGCGATGAACTCACCCGGGGCCACGTCGAACGAGACGCCGTCGAGTGCTCGCGCGGAGCCGTAGTGCCGCTCCACGTCGACGAAGCGCACGCGGGCGCCGGGGAGGGTGGGAGCGGTCACGAGGAGCCTTTCGAGGAGCGCGCCCGGCCCGTCGGCAGGCCGATCCGCGCGAGGCGGCCGATCCCGAGCAGGAGGGCGAAGGCGAAGAGGAGCGAGAGCAGCGAGAAGATCACGGCGACGTAGGCGTCGGACTTCGACACCTGCACCAGGCCGGTCTGGAGGGTGGTGCGGCTGAGGAGCGAGGCGATCGTGTACTCGCCGAGAACGACTGCGACGGTGATCAGCGCGGCCGCGACCAGGCCCCGGCGCAGGTTCGGCAGGAGGACCCTCCCGAGCACCGCGAGCGGGCCCGCGCCGAGCGAGCGGGCCGCCTCCGAGAGCGTCACGGCGTCGAGACCGGCGAGGTCCGCCGCCACGGCGCGGTAGGCGTAGGGCAGGACCAGCACCCCGTAGGCGAGAGCGAGCGTCCACGGCGCGGAGCCGGCGAGCTCGGTGACCACGGAGTAGACCGGCGCGAGGCCGACGACGAGGACGATGGCGGGCACGGTCAGCGGGAGCAGGCAGACCAGCTCCAGAGCCCGGCGCAGGCGCGGGAGCCGGATCTCGACGAGCAGCATCGTCGGCACCAGCAGGACCAGGACGATGAGGGCGGTGACGACGGCGAGGACCAGCGAGTTTCCGATCCCCTGGAACAGCGAGCGGTAGGCGCGCTCGTTCTCCGGGTCGAGGATCGCCGTCCAGTGCGAGAGGTCGTGGCCGCCGGCGCCGCGGAGCGTGAACTCCGCCATCGCGACGATCGGAACGGCGAACACCAGCCCGGTGATCACGAGCACCGCCCCGGACAGGAGCCGCGCGGGCCTCATCGCTGCCACCGCCGGGCCCGGCGCTGCAGCAGCGCGTACCCGGACATCAGGACCACCATCACCGCTAGCATCCCGAGCGCGAGGGCGCCCGCGAGGTTCTCACGGCCCAGCACCGTCTCGCTGACCAGCGCGGCGCGGATCTGCAGCGGGACGATCTGCGCGCCCTGGCTGATCAGCGCCGCCGCGGTGGCGAAGGAGGAGAACGCGTTCGCGAACAGCAGCAGCACGCAGCCGAGGAACGACGGCGCCAGCACCGGGAGGGCGACGTGCAGCCAGTAGCCGAGCCGGCCCCCGCCGAGCACCGCGTTCGCCTCGGCCCACTCCGGGCGCAGACCCTCGAGCGCGGGCAGGAACGTGAGCACCATCAGGGGCACCTGGAAGTAGAGGTAGGGCAGGACGAGCCCGGGAAGCTGGTAGAGCCACACGCCGTCGGCGTAGAGGTCGACGCCCGCTCCCGCGAGGAGGG
Organism: Rathayibacter sp. AY1D9; assembly: GCF_002932395.1. Taxonomy (NCBI): domain Bacteria; kingdom Bacillati; phylum Actinomycetota; class Actinomycetes; order Micrococcales; family Microbacteriaceae; genus Rathayibacter; species Rathayibacter sp. AY1D9. The sequence continues at coordinate 122,445 of NZ_PSVQ01000001.1, read as the reverse complement.
TGGTCACCAGCCCCTGCACGCCGATCGTCGCGATGAAGGCGAACGCGAGCATCACACCGCCGAACTGCGCGAGGACGCTCGCCGCCGCATCGACGACGGTCCGGAGCGCCCCGCGCGGATCGGAGCCGAGCAGGGCCAGGCACACGACCGCGCCCAGCACCGCGCCGACGACGGCGGTCACGGCCGAGAGCCCGAGCGACGCGCCGAAGGCGGACAGCACGACGGGATCCCCGAGCGCGAGCACGTTAGCCGTGGTGAAGCGGCCGTCTCCGTCCGTGAATCCGGTCGCCACGGCGAGGACCGTGGGGACGGCCAGGAACAGCAGGACGTAGAGCGCGAAGGGGGCGACGCCCAGCACGGCCGGGGTGCCGCGCCGTCCCCGGGGCGCGGACGCCCCGGAGACGGCCTCGGCGGGAGCGGTGGTCACTGGATCGCCGCGGCCCACTTCTCGGCGAGGAGCGACGAGGCCGCCTCGGTCTGCTCCTCCGTGAACTGGACGAGGTCGGAGGGAGCGGCGCCGACGGCGTCGAGCGCGTCCTGGTCGACCGTGCCGGCCTCGGTCATCGCGGCCAGGCGCACCGGGTAGGCGCCGGCGGCGAGGTAGAGGTTCTGCGCGGCGTCGGAGTAGAGGTACTCCTGCCAGAGCCGCGCGGCCGCGGGGTGCGGAGCGTCGGCGTTGACCGCCTGGTTGTAGTAGCTGCCGACGGCGGAGCCCGGGAGGACGGTCGTCGTCCACTCGCGGGTGCCCTCGTTCGCCTTCCCGGCGGCGAGGTTGTTGTAGCTCCAGTCGAAGACGACAGGGGTCTCGCCCGAGGCGATGGTGGCGTCGGTCGGGTCCAGCGGCAGGAAGTTGCCGGCGTCGTTCAGCTTCTCGAAGAAGTCGATCCCCGCCTGGACGTCGTCGGCGGAGCCGCCGGACTGGAGAGCCGCGAGCTGCACTGCGGCCGCGGCGGCTCCCGCCTGGGTCGGGTCGCCGTTGATCGCGACCGAGCCGCGGTAGTCGGCGCCGAGGAGGTCCTCGAGCGACGCGGGCGCAGGCACCGCGGCCGCGTCGAACCCGATCGACATCAGGCCGGTGTAGTCGTTGACCCAGAGGCCCGACTCCTCCTTGTTACCCTCGGGGATGTCGTCCCAGGACTGGACCTTGTACGGCGCGAACACGTCCGTGTTCGCCAGAGCGACGGCCGGCCCCAGGTCGAACACGTCGGGAGCGGTGTCCTGCCCGGCGAGGTTCTCCGCCGTGCTGATCTCCTCCGCGGAGGAGACGTCGGGGTCGGCGGAGTTCACGGTGATGCCGTACTCGTCCTCGAAGCCGCTGATCAGCTCGCCGTAGTTCGCCCAGGTGTCGGGCAGGGCGATGACGTTGAGCTCGCCCTCGGCCTTCGCAGCCTCGACCAGGGCGTCCAGCCCGCCGAGGTCCGCGGCGGACGTGGCGGACGCCGCGTCCGTGCCGCCGCCGTCGGACGAGGCGGTGGCGCCGCCGGAGCAGGCCGAGAGCGTGAAGACGAGGGCGGTGCCGGCGGCGGCGACCGCGGCGGTGCGCGACAGGCGCTGAATGGTCAAGGGGCCTCCAGGAGTCGGGTGGGCCGCCCCGGTGGGACGGCCTCGGGAACGGTAGGAGCGCCGCGAGACGGCGAGGGAGCGCGGCGGTGAATGCCGGGCGAACGCCGGGGGCCGAATCGGAGACGGCGATGTCGGGGGCGTTCGCTAGCGTGGGCGGACCATGACCGAGCAGCTCTCCCCCGCGCTGGCGCGCCGCATCGCCCTGGCGGCGCAGGGGTTCGTCCCCCGTCCCTCCCGGGTCGACGCGCGCCGGGTGCGGGCCGCCGTGGACCGGATCCGCCCGCTCCAGCTCGACTCGGTGAACGTCTTCGAGCGGAGCCACTACCTGCCGCTGCTCGCGCGGCTCGGCCCGTACGATCGCTCCCTCCTCGACGCAGCGGCCTTCTCCCCCGACGGCCCCTACGTCGAGTACTGGGCCCACGAGGCCGCCCTCGTCCGCCGCGAGGACCTCCCGCTCTACCGCTGGCGGATGGAGCACTACCGCCGGGTCCGCCTGCCCGAGCACGAGGGCTGGGCCCACGAGAACCGCGCCACCCTCGACTGGCTCCGCTCCGCGCTCGCCGACGGTCCCCTCCGCGCCTCCGAGATCGAGCACGAGGCCAACGTCCGCACGGGCCCCTGGTGGGGCTGGTCCGACATCAAGCGCGGCCTCGAGGTCCTGTTCCGCTGGGGCGAGGTGGTGACGGCGGGGCGCACGCGCTTCGAGCGCTCCTACGGTCTCGCCGAGCGGCTCCTCCCGAGCGCGGTGCTCGACGCCGACGTGCCCCTCCCCGACGCCGTCCGCGAGCTCGTGCGCCGGGCGGCCCGGGCCCACGGGATCGGCACCCTCGGCGACCTGGCCGACTACCACCGGCTGCTCCAGTCCCCCACGCGCGTCGCGATCGACGAGCTGGTCGAGGCGGGCGAGCTCGAGCGCGTCGAGGTGCGCGGCTGGGAGCGGGGCGGGCGACCCGTGCCGCTCTGGCGGCACGTCGACGCCCGACGCCCCCGCACGCTCCGGGCGGACGCGCTCCTCTCGCCGTTCGACCCCGTGGTCTGGCACCGGCCGAGGGCCGAGCTGTTCTTCGGCTTCCACTACCGGATCGAGATCTACACCCCGGCCGAGCAGCGAGTCCACGGCTACTACGTCCTCCCCGTGCTCCTCGACGACGTGATCGCTGCCCGGGTCGACCTCAAGAGCGAGCGCAAGCGCCGGGTCCTCCTCGTGCAGGCCGCCTGGCTCGAGCCGGGGGCCCCGGCCGACACGCCGGAGCGGCTCGCCGCACTGCTGGTCGAGGCGGCGGCCTGGCAGGGCCTCGACGCCGTCGAGGTCGTCGGTCGCGGCGACCTCGCGGCCGCCCTCGCCGCAGCACTGAGGAGGATCGCGTGAGCGCGCCCGGCGGCGTCCTGGCGCTGGCGCTCTCGGAGCGCTGCGTCGCCCGTCTGCTCGAGCGCGGGAGCGTCGTCGGGGTCGGCACGGGCGAGCTCGCCCACGCGGCCGGCGTCTCCCTCCGGACCTTCCACCGGTACCTCGGCGGGAAGGAGGACTGCGTGCGCCCGGTGCTCGCCGCCGCGATCGCCGCGATGGGACGCGCCCTCCTCGAGCGCCCGGCCGCCGAGCCGCTGAACGCGGCGCTCGGTCACGCCTTCGCCGCGGCGGCCTCCGGTCCCCACCTCGACCGCACCCTCCGGCTGATCCCCCTGCTCACCGAGACCTCGGCGATGCGCGCCGTCTGGGCGCAGTCGCTGCACGACGGCGAGGAGGAGCTGACGCCGTTCCTCGCGGAGCGGATGGGGCTCGACCGCATGTCCCCGCACCGGGCGGCCGTCCTGGCCACCATCGTCCTCGCCCTGGTCCGGCGGGCGCTGGTCGACGCGGCCGCGAGCGGCATCGACCCGGCGCCGGTCTTCGCCGAGTACCTGACGACCGTCGACGGCGGTCCGCTGGCGGCTCCGACCGGATGACGTCCCGTCCGGCGCGGTGGCGCGTGCACCTCTGACCGAAGCGGGATGCGGTACGGGGCGGCGATCGTCGACGGGGCGTCGGCCGGATCGGCCTGTTAGAAGCGCGAGCCCATCTCGGAGAGGCGGGCGACGCGGTCCGCGATCGGCGGATGGGTCGCGAAGAGGCGCGCGACCACCCCCGGCTTCGACGGGTCTGCGATCCAGAGGTGCGCCATCGAGCTGTTCTGCCGCTGCATCGGCCGGCCCGCGGACTCGAGCTTGAGCAGGGCGCGGGCGAGGGCGTCGGGGTGGCGGGTCGTCAGCGCGCTGGTCGCGTCGGCGAGGTACTCGCGCTGACGGGAGATCGAGAGCTGCACGACCGAGGCGACGATCGGCGCGAGGACCATCGACACCAGCCCGACGATCAGGAGCGCCGGGTTGCCCCCGCCGTTGCCGTTGCCGCCCCGCCCGAAGAAGGCCAGGCGGAGGAAGGCGTCCGAGAGGAAGCCCACCGCGACGACGAGACCGAAGACGATCATCGAGACGCGGATGTCGTAGTTGCGGACGTGGCCCAGCTCGTGGGCCATCACGCCCTCCAGCTCGGCGTCGTCCATGATCGCGAGCAGGCCCGTCGTCGCGGCGACGACGGCGTGCTCGGGATCACGGCCGGTCGCGAACGCGTTCGGCGCCGGGTCGTCGATCAGGTACACCTTCGGCATCGGCGTGCCCGTCGCGATCGAGAGGTTCTCGACGATGCGGTACAGCCTCGGCTCGTCCGCCTTCTCCACCGCCACGCCGCCGCTGAGCGCGACCGCCTGGCGAGCGGCGAAGAAGTACTGGAAGAACGCGTACCCGGCGGCGATCACGAGGACCACCACGACGATCGTCGTGCTGCGGTAGACCGCTGCCGCCAGGGCGCCCAGGCCGCCGATGATCACCAGGAACAGGACGAGGATCAGGACCGTGTTGCGCTTGTTGCGGGCGATCGCGCTGTACACGGCGTCTGCCTAGAACTGGACGCGCGGGGGCTCCGAGATCGCGGCGAGATCGCCGACCTCGAAGAACTCGCGCTCCGAGAAGCCGAGCCGGCGCGAGAAGAGCGTGTTCGGGAAGACCTTCACCTTGGTGTTCATCTCGCGCACGCCACCGTTGTAGAAGCGCCGGGCCGACTGGATCTTGTCCTCGGTGTCGACCAGCTCGCCCTGCAGCTGGAGGAAGTTCTGGCTCGCCTGCAGCTGGGGGTACGCCTCCGCGACCGCGAAGATCGACTTGAGCGCGCTCTGCATGTGGTCCTCGGCGACCGACGCCTCCGCCGGGCCCTGGGCCTGGAGCGTCTCGGCGCGAGCCTGCGTCACCGACTCGAAGACCTGGCGCTCGTGCGAGGCGTAGCCCTTCACGGAGTCGATCACGTTGGGGATCAGATCCGCGCGGCGCTTCAGCTGGACGGTGATGTCGCTCCACGCCTCGTCCACGCGGACGTTGAGGGTGACCAGCGAGTTGTACGTCGCCCAGAGGTAGACCCCGAGGATGACCACGAGCGCGACGACGACGATGAGCGGGACGAGCCATTCCATGCCGTCCAGTGTAGGGACGGCGCGCTCCCCGGCACCTGTCGATGAGGCGCATTCGCAGGGGCGGGTCGGCCCTACTTGAGGGTCTTCTGCAGCAGGACGGTGCTGAGCCAGCGCTCGAACTTGAAGCCGACGCGGCCCATCCGGCCGACCTCGACGAATCCGAACTGCGCGTGCATCGCCAGCGACGCCTCTGCGCCCTTGTCGGCGATGACGGCCATGATCTGACGGATCCCCACGGCCTTCGCGCGCTCGAGGAGCTCGGCCATCAGCGCCCGGCCGAGGCCCTTGCCGGTGGAGGCCGCCCGCAGGTAGATCGAGTTCTCCACGGTGAAGCGGTACGCCCGCTTGGAGGACCACGGCGACACCATCGCGTAGCCGAGGATCTGGCCCGACGGCGAGACGGCCACGATGAAGGGCAGCCCGAGCTTCTGGTTGCGGGTGAACTTCGTCCGCCACTCCTTCAGCGTCGAGTCGTCCTCGTCGAAGGTCACCACCGTGTTGCGCACGTAGTGGTTGTAGATCTCGCGGATGTCCGGGAGGTCGGCGTCGCGGGCGTCGCGGATCTCGAACGAGAAGCCGGGCTCGGGAGGCGGCGCCTTCCGCAGGTGCGGCGGCAGGACGCGCCGGCTCTCGTACTCTTCCTCAAGCATCCGGCTCTCCTTCGGCTCCGCCCATCGATCCGGGCCAGCGTAGCCGCCCCGCGGGCGAGCACCCGGTCACGCGAGAGCGCTCCAGTCGACCGGCTCCGCGCCGCGCTCCTCCAGGAGGGCGTTGGCGCGGCTGAACGGCCGGGAGCCGAAGAAGCCGCGCGAGGCCGACAGCGGGCTGGGGTGCGCGCTCTCGATCACTCCGGCCTCCCCCAGCATCGGGCGGAGGGACGCGGCGTCGCGGCCCCAGAGGATCGCGACGAGAGGCGCGTCCCGAGCGGCCAGCGTGCGGATCGCGTGCTCGGTGACCGCCTCCCAGCCCTTCCCGCGGTGCGAGGCGGGAGAGCCGGGGGCGACGGTGAGGACCCGGTTGAGCAGCATCACGCCGCTCGAGGTCCAGCCGCTGAGGTCGCCGTGCTCGGGTGGCTCGACGCCGAGGTCGTCCCGGAGCTCGCGATGGATGTTCTGCAGGCTCCTCGGCAGCGGGCGCACGTGGCGCTCGACCGCGAAGGACAGCCCGATCGGGTGCCCGGGCGTCGGGTACGGGTCCTGTCCGACGATGAGGACGCGCACGTCCGCGAGCGGTGCGGCGAAGGCGCGGAGCACGTCGCGGCCCGCGGGGAGGTAGGGCCGGCCGGCCGCGACCTCGCCGCGGAGGAAGTCGCCCATCGCGGCGATGTCCCCGGCGACGGGGGCGAGCGCCTCCGCCCAGCCCCTGTCGATCAGTCCCGAGGCCGCGAGCTCAGCGAGGTCCACCGGGTCAGCCCGCCGCGAGCGTCGCGACGACGACTCCGGCGTCGCCGCCGCTCACGCGCCACACCGAGCCGGCGCCGCCGACGCGGAGCGCGCCGGTGCCGACGATCAGCACGGTGGACTCGTCGAGCGCGACGCCGCCGTCGACCAGGCCCGCCTCGACGGCCGCGACCAGGCGGCCGAGGGTCCCCCACTGCGCCGCGTGCACGTCGACCGTCACGTCGATGAGACCGATGCCCTCGAGCACCGTGACCTCGTCGAGCTCCTCCGCCGCGCCCTCCGGGACGACGGCGACGCCGCCGATCCGGTGGCCGCCGACGAGGGCGCGGTCGGCCGCGACGGCGGCTCCCGCCGAGTAGCCGGCGTACGGCACTCCGGAGGAGACGAGATCGCGCAGCCGCGGGAAGCAGGCCTCGAGCGCGTCGCGGTAGGCCGGGGTCAGCCCTCCGCCGACGAAGATCCCGTCGACGTCGTCGAAGACCGCGGGATCGATCCGGCCGCCCTCCGGCTTCATCACGGCGAACGCGTCGAGCGGGCCGACCGTCGCGAGCAGTGCCGCGTAGCCGGCGTAGGCCTCCGGGCCGAGCCCGTCGTGGACGACGACGATCGCGATGCGCGGGCCCTCGATCCGGCCGGCGTCGACCGCGTGGGCGCGCGCCTCCGCGAGGAACGCCCCGTACAGCTGCTGGTCGTGCTCGACGCCGCCTCCGCCGCCGATGAGGTGGACGCTCACTCGTCGTCCTCGGCGAGGGCTCCGTCCACCGGGGGCAGAGCCGACCAGGGGAAGACGATCCAGCGCGGGGTGCGGCGCCAGAAGAAATCGGGCTCGAGCACCGTGCGCGGCTTCGTGTAGAGGGTCACGGTGCGCACCTCGGCACCCATCGCGCGGATGAGCTTCACCGAGAGGGCGAGGGTGTGGCCGGAGTCGGAGACGTCGTCGACCAGGAGGATGCGCTTGCCGCGCACGGACGCCTCGTCGAGCAGCGGCGGCAGCACCACGGGCTCCGCCAGGCGCGCCTCGACGCCGGTGTAGAACTCGACGTTCAGCGCGCCGCAGCTCTTGATGCCGAGCGCGTAGGCCACGGCGCCCGCGAGGAGCAGACCGCCGCGCGCGATGGCGACGACCAGCTCCGGCCGGTAGCCCGACGCGACCACGTCGTCGGCCAGGTGCCGAGCGGCGTCGCCGAACTCGAGCCAGCCGAGCACCTCCTTCTCCGTGGCGGCGAGGAGGGCGGCGGAGTCGTCGGCGTCGGAAACCATGAGGGACAGGCTAGGCCGTCGCGGGCCTCCGCGTCACATCGGTCAGGCGCGCGGGGCCAGGGGTCCCTTCGCGACCTTGTGCGGGGCCGCCTGCGCGACCGGCTTGATGGTCACCAGGTCGAGGTTGACGTGGGCGGGGAGCTCCACCGAGGAGACGATCGCGGCGGCGACGTCCTCCGCGACCAGCGGGTCGGGGACCTCGGCGTAGACCGCGTCGGCGCGCTCCCGGTCGCCGCCGAAGCGGACCAGCGAGAACTCGTCCGTCTGCACCATCCCCGGCGCGATCTCGATCACTCGGATCGGCTCGCCGGCCAGCTCGAGCCGCAGCACGGCGACCAGCGCGTGCGCGGCGTGCTTGGCGGCGTTGTACCCGCCTCCGCCCTCGTAGGCGACGTGGCCGGCGATCGAGGTGACCGTCACGATGTCCGCGGAGGTGCCGCTCCCCCGGATCCCGGCGCGCAGCAGCGGGAGCAGCGCGCTGGTCACGAGCTTCACCGAGAGCACGTTGATCTCGAACATGCGGCGCCAGTCCTCGGGGTCGGACCTCTCGACCGAGTCGAGTCCGAGCGCGCCGCCCGCGTTGTTCACGAGGGCGTGCACGGGCCCGGAGGAGGAGAGGTGGTCGCGCAGAGCGTCGACCTGGGCGGCGTCGGTGAGGTCGGCGGCGAAGTACCCGGCGCCGGTCTCGGCGGCGAGCGCCTCCAGCCGGTCGCGCCGGCGCGCGACGGCGACGACCTCCCAGCCGTGCTCGCGGAACAGGCGGACCGCGGCCGCCCCGATCCCTGAACTCGCTCCTGTCACGACAACGCGTCGATCCACGCCCGTCCCCTTCCGTCAAGCCTCGGACACCCTCGACTCCGTCGTCGCAGCCCAACGCTAGTCTGGCCGCGTGCCGCCCGCCGACCCGGTTCCCGCGACCGCCGGGACAGCCGTCACCCCGAAGCGCCGCGTGCCCCTCTGGGACAACGCGCGCTTCGTCTGCGTGACCCTCGTCGTGATCGGGCACGGCGTCCAGAGGCTGACGGCCAACTCCGACACCTCGCTCATCGTCTACCTGACGATCTACGCCTTCCACATGCCGGCGTTCGCGATCATCTCGGGCTACTTCTCCAAGAGCGGCGCCCCGAGCGGGCGCGCGATGCGGCGGGTGCTGACCGACATCCTCCTGCCCTACCTGATCATGGAGACGATCTGGACCCTGGTGCAGTTCCTGGTCGAGGGGAAGCAGGAGTTCAACCCGACGAAGCCGAGCTGGACGCTGTGGTTCCTGCTCGCGCTGGGCATCTTCCGCCTCGTCCTCCCCTACCTGGCGCTGCTGCGCTGGCCGCTGCTGATCAGCGTGGTGCTCGCGGTCGGGGTCAGCTACTACGACAACATCGACTCGACCTTCTCGCTCGCACGCGCGATCGGGATCCTGCCGTTCTTCGTGTTCGGCTGGCGGCTGCGCGGCTTCTCCCCCGGCGGCCGCTCCGCCGTCGACCGCTGGCTCGATCAGCCGCCGTCGCGGGTGCTCCTCGCCCGGATCCTCGCCGTCGTCCTCTTCGCGGTCACGGCGGTCGTCATGACCGTCAACATCGAGGCGTTCCGAGCGGCGGACCTGCGCTACTGGTTCTTCTACGACCGCCCCTACGACGCCCTCGGCGAGACCCAGTGGTGGGCCGGGCTGGTGCGGCTGGCCCTGATGGCCGGAGCGGTCGTGCTCTCGCTCGCGCTCTTCGCGCTGGTTCCGCGCCGCCGCACCCCGCTCACCGCCTGGGGGCAGTCGACGATGTACGTCTACCTCCTCCACAGCTTCGTCCTCTATCCGCTGCGGGAGTCCGGGATCCTCTCGCGGACGGAGAGCACGCTCGCCCTCGCGCTGATGATCGTGTTCTGCATCGCGGTCTCGGTCGCGCTCTCACTGGGCTGGACCCGCACCGTCTTCCACCGGCTGGTCGAGCCCCGCGCGGCCTGGCTCTTCGCCCCGGCGGCCGACGAGAGGCCCCGGCGCCCGGACCGCGCCGACCCCACGGGCGCCAAGCGCGACCGGCAGCCCGAGCGGCGCTGACGGCCGTTACCCCGTGTGTCGGCGGTCCTGGCCGCCCGGCGGGCCCCCGCGTACGCTCGTCGCGACGGAGAACGGCCCCGTCCCCGACCCCGACGATCCGATGGGAAGCACCATGACCGACTCCGAGAAGTGGCAGTTCGAGACCAAGCAGATCCACTCGGGCGCCGCGCCGGACCCGGTGACCAAGGCCCGCGCGACGCCGATCTACCAGACCACCTCCTACGTCTTCGACAACGCGGAGCACGCCCAGAACCTGTTCGCGCTGGCCGAGTTCGGGAACATCTACACCCGTATCCAGAACCCGACGCAGGCGGTCGTGGAGGAGCGGCTCACCGCCCTCGAGGGCGGCTCCGGCGCCCTGCTGCTCGCCTCGGGCCAGGCCGCCGAGACCGCGGCCGTGCTGAACATCGCCCAGGCCGGCGACCACATCGTCTCGTCGTCCTCGATCTACGGCGGCACCTACAACCTCTTCAAGTACACCCTCGCCAAGCTCGGCATCGAGACGACCTTCGTCGAGAACCAGGACGACCGCGAGGAGTGGCGCCGCGCCGTCCGCCCGAACACGAAGCTGTTCTTCGCCGAGACCGTCGGCAACCCCAAGATCAACATCCTCGACATCCGCACCGTGGCCGATGTCGCGCACGACGCCGGCGTGCCCCTGATCGTGGACAACACCATCGCGACGCCCTACCTGATCCGCCCCTTCGAGCACGGCGCGGACATCATCGTGCACTCGGCGACGAAGTTCCTCGGCGGCCACGGCACGGTCATCGGCGGAGCGATCGTCGACGGCGGCCGCTTCTCGTGGACCGCGAACGCCGAGCGCTTCCCCGGCCTCACCACGCCGGACGAGTCCTACCACGGTGCCGTCTACACCGACGCGGTCGGCGACTCCCTCGCCTACATCATCAAGGCTCGCGTGCAGCTGCTGCGCGACCTCGGCGCCTCGATCGCCCCGGCGAGCGCCTGGCAGCTCATCCAGGGCATCGAGACCCTCTCGCTCCGGATCGAGCGCCACGTGCAGAACGCGCAGGAGATCGCGGAGTACCTCGAGAACCACTCCGACATCGCCTCGGTGAACTACTCGGGCCTGCCGACCTCGCCCTGGTACGCCGCGGCCAACCGCTACGCGCCGAAGGGCGTGGGCGCGGTGCTCTCGTTCGAGCTCAAGGGCGGAGTGGACGCCGGCCGGGCCTTCGTCGACTCGCTGGAGCTGTTCTCGCACCTGGCCAACATCGGCGACGTCCGCTCGCTCGTCATCCACCCCGCGTCGACCACGCACTCGCAGCTCTCGCCCGAGCAGCAGCTGACCGCCGGCGTCACTCCGGGCCTGGTGCGCCTGTCGGTGGGACTCGAGAACGTCGACGACCTCCGCGCCGACCTCGACCAGGCCCTCCGCGCCGCGCGCGCCGTCGTCGAGGCCTCCCGCGCGAACGCCTGAGGCCCCTCGGCGCCCTGACGGGGTCCCCGTCCGCGGGGATCGCGTCGGGGCGCTCCGCGCGCGGGCGGAGGAGCGCGGGAGCAGGGCGTAACAAACGGCTCCGCCCCGCGGCGCTCTGACACGATGGACAGCGCTATGGACTGGCAGCAGACACTCGAGGACACGGTCCCGTCGGCGTTCGTCACCGAGCGCCAGCTCCTCTCGGTCATCGGCAAGCCGCCCGCCACCGGAGCCTGGCGCGACGGCGACCACCCGGGCGGACGCCGCTTCGTCGACCTCGGCCCGTTCGACTTCGAGGCGGGCGGCCGCCTCCCCCACGCCCGCATCGCCTACGAGAGCTGGGGCGCTCTGAACGAGCGCCGCGACAACGCCGTCCTCGTCCTGCACGCGCTGACCGGCGACTCCCACCTGCTCGGCCGCGGCGATCCCGGCCACGCGACGGACGGCTGGTGGTCGGGACTCGTCGGCCCCGGCCTCGTCATCGACACCGACCGCTTCTTCGTGGTCGCCCCGAACATGCTCGGCGGGTGCCAGGGCTCCACCGGGCCCGCGTCCCTCGCCCCCGACGGCCACGAGTGGGGCGCACGGTTCCCGTACACGAGCATCCGCGACCAGGTGCGGGCGCAGGTGCAGTTCAGCGACCTGCTCGGCGTCGAGCGCTGGCACACCGTCATCGGCGGCTCGATGGGCGGGATGCAGGCGCTGGAGTGGGGGATCGACCACGCGGAGCGGGTCGCGCGCCTCGCGGTCCTCGCAGCTCCCCCGCGGGCCACGGCCGACCAGATCGCCCTCAACTTCGTGCAGCTCGAGGCGATCCGCAACGACGCGGCCTTCGCGGGCGGCTCCTACTACGACGCCGGCGACGGCCAGGGCCCGTACCACGGCCTCGCGCTCGCCCGCCGGATGGCACTGCTCAACTACCGCAGCCCCTCCGAGCTCAACGACCGCTTCGAGCGCAGCTGGCAGTCGGGGCTCAGCCCGCTCGGCGGCGGCGGCCGCTTCGCCGTGGAGTCGTACCTCGACTTCCACGGCAACAAGTTCACGCGCCGCTTCGACGCGAACAGCTACATCACGCTCGTCGAGGCGATGAACTCGCACGACGTCGGCCGCGGCCGGGGCGGCGAGGCGGCCGCCCTCTCCCGGATCACCAGCCCGACCCTCGTCCTCGGCATCGACAGCGACCGGCTCTTCCCGGTCGAGGGCCAGCGGATCATCGCGGCGCACGCTCCCGGCGCTCTCGACGGCGGAGAGGTCGCGGTGATCACCTCGACGTTCGGCCACGACGGGTTCCTCATCGAGGACGACGCGGTCGGCGCGCACCTCGCCCGGCTGCTGGCGCATCCCGCGACGGCCTGACCCGCCCGACCCCGGCGCGGTTCGACGCCCCGAACCGCGCCGACCGGCCCGGCCAGTGGCTATCGTGAGACGGGGGCCAGCCCCGCGCCACGACCGGAGGGGGCCAGAGCGTGCCGATGATCCGCAGCGCCCGCGAGCGCGATCGGCTGCTGCGCCACTCCGCCTGCGGGATCGGCCTGCTCACGGAGGCGGGGGCGCTCGGCATGGCCCTCATCCCCGGGACGCTCCAGCCCGCCGCCGTGCCGTTCGCCGTCGCGCTGCTCCTGGGCATGATGGCCGCCCACGTCGAGCTCGCCCGGACGGGGCGCCGCAGCCGAGTGATCGCCGTCGCCGTCGGCGGCCTGCTGCTGGGCTGGGGCCTCGCGCTGGGGCTCGCTCCGGGCGCCGACTTCGCCGGGTTCGTCCTGGTCAACACCGCGAACGCCGTGACCGCGAGCATCGCCGTGGTCGTGACGACGTCCGCGCGCCGACTGCTCCTGCTGCTGCCGGTGCTCCTCCCGAGCCTGATCCCGTCGGTGCTCGTCTCGAGCGGCACCATGATCCCCACCGTGGTCGTCCAGAGCCTGCTGCCCTGGGGCACGCTCTGCGGATTCGCCCTCTGGATCGGCACAGCGGTCCCTCGGGTGGTGCGGCGGATCGACAGCATCGGCAACGCGCACCGTGTGGAGCGCCTCGCCAGCGAGACGGAGGCGCAGCGCCGGCAGGGTGCGCGGCTCCTGCACGACACGGTGCTGGCCACCCTCACGCTCCTCGCGCACTCGGGCCGCGGAGTGTCGGTCGACGCGCTCCGGCAGCAGGCGGCGCAGGACGCGCAGCTCCTGCGCCAGCTCCGGCTCGGCGGGACCCCCACCCCGAGCGCGTCCGGCTCCTACCAGCTGACCAGCGTCACCTCCGCCCCCGCGGCCAACACCCTCGAGACCGTCCGCAACCGCTTCGGCCGGATGGGGCTCGACGTGATCTGGCACGGCTCCGGCCAGGTGGCGCTCACCGGCGCGGCCCTCGACTCCTTCGTGCTCGCCCTGGCGGAGTGCCTCGAGAACGTGCGCCGCCACTCCGGCGTCGCCTCGGCCGACGTGACGATCACCGAGGACGAGACGACCGTCCGCGCGATGGTCACGGACGCGGGCGCGGGCTTCGACATCGCGACCGTCCCCGACACGAAGCTCGGCTTCAAGGAGTCGGTGATCGCCCGGCTCGGCGACGTCGGCGGCCGCACCAGACTGTTCAGCGCCCCCGGATCGGGGACGACCGTGGTGCTGGAGGTCCCCAAGTGAGCCCCGCGCCGGAGTCGCGGGCCCCGCTGCTGGGACGCGTGCCCGCGACGCACGGCCGCTCCTCCCGGTCCGCCCGCTCGGTCCGCCGCCAGCAGGAGGGGCTCGGCACCAACTACCTCGGCAGCGGCCTCAACGGCATCGCCGCCGCGATCCTCGCCTACGAGCTGCTGATCTTCCTCTCGACCTCCGCCCGCTACAGCGACCTCGCACCCGCGGCGATCGCCTGGGTCCTCGTCGTCCTGGCCTTCGGGTCCACCGTCCTCGCGATCCACCTCGGCGGACGCCGCCTGCCGCTCCCGGTCTACCTCTGCTTCCTCGTCGCCGTCGGAGCCGCCGTCGTGCTCGACCTGGTGGCCGTGACCGACTCCGGCGCGGCCCGCACCGTCCCCACCGCCGCGGTCGCGGGCGCCGTCGCGCACGCCGCGCTGATCGTCCACCGGCGCGGGATCGAGATCCTCGCGGTGAGCGCCCTCGTCGCGATCGCCGAGGTGATCGCGTTCCTCTCGATGGAGTCGGGCGGCGCAGGCGCGCTCTCGGTGCGCATCAGCGCCCTCGTGGTGACGATCGCGCCGGCCGTCGTCGTGGTCGTGATGATGCGCGGATTCCGCCGGATGGTCCAGCTCGAGATCGACCGCGCCCTCGTGCAGAGCACCACGCTCGGCCCGCGCTACGCGGTCGGGATGCTCGCCTCGGAGGAGCTCGCACGGCTCGACCTCGCCGCCGAGCGCCTCCTCGCCGAGGTGGGCGACGGCTCGGTCCGCCTGCCCCTCGACGCCCAGCGCGCCGCCCACGCGACCTCGCTCGCCACCCAGCTCCGCCTCCACCTCATCGAGGGGCGGCGCGAGACCTGGCTGCACCATGCCGTGCTCGAGTCCGAGCTGCTCGCGCCGCTCGTCGAGCTCGACGACCCGGACGGCACCGCCGGACTCCTCGGGCACCAGCAGCGCGACGGGCTCCTCTCGGCGATCTGGCTGATGGCCGACAGCGCGACCGGACTCGCCGTGGTCCTCCACGTCGAGTCGGGCAGCCCCCGCGATCCCGGAGCCGGGACGGCCGCCCGAGGACTGCTCGTGCCGATCACGCTCCGCTCCTCAGGCGCGCCCTTGCGCGGCGTCGATCCTGCGACGTGGGAGGCTATCGCTCAGGTCGGCGTCTTCCGCGACACCTCGCGCGACGGGGAGCTCCGGATCGAGATCGACTGCCTGGTCGAGAATCCCGCCGACCGGTGAGCAGCCGCCGAGAGACCGCCGACGACCGCCGACCGAAGGACACCGATGACACCCACCGCTGACGCGAAGATCACTCTCGCGGTCGTGGACGACCACAAGATGCTCCTCGGAGCGCTCACGGAGTGGATCCGCGGAGCCGCCTCCGACATCCAGCTGGTGGCCGCGGTCGCCTCCTGGCCCGAGCTGCTCACGCACCCCGAGTTCCCCGTCGACGTCGTGCTCCTCGACCTCGACCTCAAGGACAACATCCCGATCTCGGTGAAGCTCTCGACCCTCAAGACCACCGGGGTGAAGACCGTGCTGATGAGCACCTACTCCGAGCCCGCCGTGGTCCGCGAGGCACTCGCCTCCGGAGCCCTCGGCTACCTCGTGAAGACCGAGGACGCGGACATGATCGTCGAGGCGATCCGCGCGGCCAAGGACGGCCACTCCTACATCTCGCACGAGCTCGACATGGCGCTCTCCACCGGCGACTCCGACGGAGCGCCGAAGCTCAGCGCGCAGGAGCGCCGCGTGATGGCTCTCTACGGCGGCGGCGAGCCGGTGAAGTCGGTCGCGTTCGAGCTGGGCATCTCGGAGGAGACGGCGAAGTCGTACCTCAAGCGGATCCGCGAGAAGTACCGCGTCGTCGGCATCGACGTCGGCACGAAGGTGGCGCTCCGCAAGCGCGCCATCCACGACGGGATCCTCATCGAGACGGACTGAGTCCTCTTCCGTGGCGGTCCCTGCCCGCCACGGCGCGGTCGGCTTCACGACGTGGTGCGTTCCGCGGAGCGAGGTGCGTCGCCCGGCATCGATCCGCTGGCACGCGGATCGCTGTCGGCGGGCTC
>NZ_PSVQ01000001.1:0-106458 GCF_002932395.1 Rathayibacter sp. AY1D9 | reverse complement strand
GTCCCCGCCCGCCACGGCGCGGTCGGCTTCACGACGTGGTGCGTTCCGCGGAGCGAGGTGCGTCGCCCGGCATCGATCCGCTGGCACGCGGATCGCTGTCGGCGGACTCCACCTCGTCGAGCGGCGGCCACCTGCTCCTGCAGTCGAGCCGGGCGGGCGTGCCCGAGTCGTGCCGGTCGAGTCGCCGCGGGACGCGGCGTATCGGGACCCGCCAGGCACGGACAACGGGTCGATGCTGGTCGACATTCCGCGGGACGCTGGGCATCGAGACCCACCGGACCGGGACTGCGAGTGCTCCTGCGGGCCCGCGTCAGGGGGCCAGGACGGCGACCGTCATGCCGGGCGTCGCGGCGGGGGCGTCCATCGCGGCGAGAGCGGCGGGCAGGTCCTCGAAGGCGATGGTGCGGCCGACGGAGTCGGCGGGGCGCAGACGGCCGGCGACGATGTCGTCGAGGAGGGCCGTGTAGCCGCTCCGGGCGATGCCGTGGCTGCCCAGCAGCTCCAGCTCCTGGGCGATGACCCGGCCGAGCGGGATCGCCGGTGCCGCGTCGGGCCCGAGGAGCAGACCCACCTGCACGTGCCGGCCGCGCGGACGCAGGGCGGCGATCGACGCCTCCGCCGTGACGCTGCTTCCGACGGCGTCGACCGCCAGATGGGCACCTCCTCCGGTCGCCGCCCGGATCGCCTCGGCGGCACCCTCGCCTCCGGGGACGGTCACCGCCCCGAGCGCGGCCGCGGCCTCCCGCGCCGGGGCGGAGACGTCCGACGCCACCACGCGGGCCCCGGCCGCGAGCGCGACGATCACCGCGGAGAGGCCGACTCCGCCGCAGCCCAGCACCGCGACCCACTCCCCCGGGGCGACCCGGCCGCGCTCGTGCAGGGCGTGGTACGCGGTCCCGAAGCGGCAGCCGAGACCGGCCGCCTCGACGAAGCCGACGGAGTCGGGCAGGCGCACCAGGTTCAGGTCCGCACCCGTCACGGCCACCGCCTCGGCGAACGACCCGTCGAGGGTGAATCCCGGCTGCTGCTGCCGGAGGCACACCTGCGTCGCCCCCTCCCGGCACTGCTCGCAGTCGCCGCAGGCGAACACGAACGGCGCCGTGACCCGGTCACCGACCGCGAAGAGCGACACCTGGGCTCCCGTCGCGATCACCGTCCCGGCGAACTCGTGCCCGGGGATCTGCGGCAGGACGACCGAGTCGTCGTGCCCCTTCCACGCGTGCCAGTCGCTCCGGCACACCCCGGTCGCCGCGACGCGGACGACGACGCCGTCGACGGGGCAGACGGGCTCCGGGACCTCGACGATCGCGGGGAGGGCGGAGAAGGACGAGTAGCTCACGGCGCGCATGCCGAGAGTCTTCCAGAGGCCCTGGCCGCGCTCTGCTTACAGCGCGTCGACCGGGATGCCGCCGGTGCCCGGCTGGGCGGGCTCGCGGTGGACCGGGTAGACCGTGCCTCGGGCGCGGTCGATCGCGATACTGCCGAAGGCGAGCACGATCCCGGCCGCGGTCAGGCCCACGCCGACCCAGATGGGCGACAGGTAGCCCAGTCCGGCGGCGATCGTCAGGCCGCCGAGCGCGGCACCCACCGAGTTGCCGATGTTGAGGGCGGAGTGGTTGAGCGCGGCCGCGATCGTCTGGCTGTCGCGCGCCACGTCCATCAGCCGGGTCTGGATCGCGGGCGACGCGGCCGCCGAGAAGCCCGCCGAGAGGAACGCGAACACCACCAGCCCGACGACCGACGAGGCCGACAGCGCGAGCCCGATCAGCGAGACGCCGACGCCGGCGAAGAACACCACCAGCGCCCGCCGCACGTCGCGGTCGGCGGCCCAGCCGCCGACGAGGTTGCCGACGGTCATCCCGAGGCCGATGACGACCAGGATCCACGGGACCGCGCCGAGCGGCAGGCCCGTCACCTCGGTCGCGAGCGGCGAGATGTAGCTGTACATCGCGAAGAGTCCGCCGAAGCCGATGGCGCCGACGAGCAGGGTCATCCAGACCTGCAGGCGCCCGAACGCCCGCAGCTCGTTGCGGACGGTCGCCGCCGGATTCCCGGGTTGCGCGGGCACCAGCAGCTGGACGGCCACGACGGTCAGCGCGAAGAGCACCGCGACCACGAGGTAGGCGCTGCGCCAGCCGGCCACCTGCCCGACCCAGGTGATCGCGGGCACGCCGATGACGTTCGCGATCGTGAGCCCGGAGAGGACGAACGCGACTCCCTTGCCGCGCTTGCCGGGACCCATCAGGTCGGCGGCGACCAGGGAGGCGATGCCGAAGTAGGCGCCGTGCGGAAGCGCGGCGACGAAGCGCGCGGCGAGGACGAGCGGGAAGCTCGGGAGCAGCGCCGAGCCGATCGTCCCGACGGTGAAGGCGACGAGGAGGGTCAGGAGGAGCCTCTTGCGCGGCCAGCGCGCCGCTGCGGCGGCGATGGTGGGGGCGCCGACCACGACACCGAGCGCGTAGGCCGAGATCAGCATCCCCGCCTGCGAGACGGCCTGCTCCTGGCTCGCGGCCCAGACCCCGGGGAGGAGGTCGGCGGCGAGCTGCGGGAGGAGCCCCATCGCGACGAACTCGGTCGAGCCGATGCCGAAGCCCCCCATCGCGAGGGCGAGCAGGGCGAGGCGGGTCCGAGCGGGCGAGAGCGTCACCGGTCAAGGCTACTCAGGATCGGACGGATGTCGAATCGATTCGAGCACGCCCGGACACGAGAGGTCGTGGCGGGGACCCGCTACTCCCCCAGCGCGTCGTTCAGCCGGGCGATCTTGCCGTCGATCTCGCCCGAGTAGCCGGGGCGGATGTCCGCCTTCAGGACGAGCGACACGCGCGTCCCGAACGCTCCGACGGCCTCCGTCGCGCGCTTGACGACGTCGAAGACCTCGTCCCACTCCCCCTCGATCTCGGTGAACATCGAGGTCGTCCGCGACGGCAGGCCGCTCTCGCGGACGATGCGGACGGCGGCGGCGACGGCGTCATGGACGGACGCGTCGGGCGCCTCGCCCCCGGACGGTGCGACCGAGAATGCGACGAGCATGGGTGCCTCCTTGACTGCGCGCACCGCGTGCCGGCCCCGCGCCCTCCGAGCCTACGAGCCCTGGGGCGCCAGGCGGGTCTCGCCGGTCAGCGACGACGCGGAAGTCGTGGCGCCGGGTGCGACGACCCGCGCCGTCCCCATCCTCCACAGCTCGCGCAGCAGCCAGCCGAGCAGCACCACGAGGAGGATGTTCCGCACGGTCAGCACGAGCACCATCCACCAGTGCGACCAGAGGAGGAAGAGGTAGAGGTACGGGTAGACCACCTGGGTCAGAGCCGCAGTGACGAGCGTCAGCTTCGCGGGCCGGTCGAACGCGCCGTCGCGGCACGCGATCAGCCCGGCGATCACCGGCGGCGCGAGCCAGACGATGTACTGCGGCGAGAGCACCTTGTTGGTGTCGATGAACACGACCACGAAGGTCAGCGCGAGCAGCGGGAACAACCTGGCGGGGTCGGCCCGGCGGGCGAGAGCACGGGCACCCAGCAGGGCCACGCCGAGCATGGCCAGAGCGAGCAGCGGGGTCATCAGGCTCGCCGCGAACTCGGTGCCGGGCCCGTGCATCTCGAAGGTGTTGATGTCGGCGGCGTAGTAGACGTAGCTCCCCGATCCCGGGAGTACCGACAGCCACATCCAGGGAGTGCTCACGACGGCCTCGATCTGGAGGCCCCGATCGGTCTGGTCGGTGACGAAGCTGAAGACCTGGTCCCCGCCGCCGACGAGGACGACCGCGAGCACGATGATCACGGAGGCGACCGCGGGGACGAGGATCATCCGCAGCCGTCCGCGCAGGACCAGCACGGCAGCGGCGAGGATCGCGGCCGGCCACACCTTGATCCAGGTGGCCACGGTCAGCAGCAGCGCCGCGACGCCCGGACGGGTCGCCGCCCAGAGCATCCCGGCGATGGCCGGCGGCGCGGTGAAGGCGTCGATGCGGCCGATGGCGATCGGCCCGAGGAGGACGAGGAACAGCAGCCACCAGCGCGCCGCCGCGAGGCGCGGTGCCGACCGGCCGCGCAGCAGCAGGGCGAAGGCGGCGGCGTCGGCGAGCGCGACGAGGACGAGCCACATCAGGTCGTAGCCCGCCGAGCCGAAGAGCCAGGAGGCGGCGATCGGGCCCCAGGCGAGGATCGGGTAGACCCAGCCCGTGTCGATCCCGGCGATGCCGCCGCCCTCGACGGCGGTCCTCATCCACTCCTTGTAGACGATGCTGACGTCGCCCATCGGCAGACCCGGAGCGAACAGCGCCAGGAGGGAGAGCACCACGTGCACCAGCGCGAAGGCGCCCCAGAGCACGGCGACGGAGTCGCGGTTCTCGCGCAGCCGGGCGAGGGGGCGGGAGGACGCTCGAGGAGGGGAGGACGGCACCGCGTCATTGTAGAGGGGCCGCTGAACGGGACCCTGGCAGCACCTGAGCCCGCCTGAGAGCGCCGCTCCCGCCGGGCATCGGTCCCCCGGCGGCGTCGGTCGCCGCCGGGCGTCAGCAGACGGCGTCGCGACCCGACGAACTCAGTAGCCGGCGAACGCGTCGGTGCGGATCCGCTTCGCCCCGGCACCGCGCAGGGCGCCGCGGACCGAGTCGACGAACGACGGCGACCCGGAGACGTAGCCCACGCGGCGGCCGGCGTCCGGCACCGCGTCCGCGAGCAGCTCGGCGGTCAGTCGGCCTGTGACGTGCGACCACCGTGCGGGCAGGTCGGTCGGCGTCTCCTTCGAGCAGAGCACGACCCGGGCCCCCGACTCCTGCAGCAGGTCGCGGTACGCGACCTCGGCGAGGCTCGGCGCGGCGACCACGACGACGACGTCCCGCCGCGGACCATCCGCGAGCGAGCGGAGCTGACTGGCGAACGGGGTGATCCCGATGCCGCCCGCCACAAGCAGCAGCGGCACGGTGGGATCGGCCGGCAGGACGAAGTCACCGCCGACGCTCGTCGCCCGGAGCGAGTCGCCGGGCTCCAGCGCGGCGAGGGCGCGCTTGAAGCTGCTCGCCTTCTCCGGCATCCGCAGGGCGATCGCGATCTCGCCGTCGGACGGAGCGGAGGAGACCGAGAAGGTGCGCCGGCTGCCCCGGCTGTCGGCGCGGTGCGGCAGGTCGAGCTCGAGCCACTGGCCCGGCTCGAAGGTCAGCGGCGAGCGGGAGCGGAAGCGGTACTCCGCAATGCCCGGCGCCAGCACGCGGGTAGAGGCGAGCTCGAGCGTGTGCCGCCGACGCTGGCGGAATGCGAAGGCGAACGCGAGGGCGTTGCCGACCACGAGGCCCAGCTCCGGAGTGGCGGAGACGACGCCGATGTGGAAGGGGACGCTCGCCACGAGCGCTGCGACGACCGCGATGATCAGCTGCTGCGAGCGGCGCGGCGCGAGCGTGAGCGGCTCCGTCAGCATGAAGGCGCCGGCGAAGACGAAGGGGTAGGCCGTGAGGACCAGGGCCGCCGCGGCGCCGAGGTCCTGGCCGTTCTGCACCGCCTGCTGCACGGACACCCCGCCGGCGACGACGACGAAGACGGCGAAGACGGCCCAGCGGCGGACCCGCGCGACGATCAGGAGGGAGCCCACGACGACGAACGGCCAGATCGCGCCACTGGCGATCCACCAGGCTCCGGCGTTGAGCCCGGTGAAGCCGATGATCAGCACGGCGACCGCGGCCGGATTGAAGAGGTGGCGGCCCCGCCAGGCGAGGACGTACTTGGACGCGGCGGCGATCGCGCCGACGAGCGCGATCACGGCGAGCCCGCGGGGATCGGCCGTCGGGAAGAGGAGGCAGGCGATCAGCAGACCGGTGACGAGCGAGGACTCGAGGTGCGCGCGGCTGCGGAACAGCCGCGCGAGGACCGCGCTGACCAGGGCCGTCGAGGCGACGGCGACGAGCGTCGTGCCGAGGATCTCGAGCGGCGTCGAGAAGATCAGGCCGGCTGCGGCGTACCCGACGGCGACGAGCAGGAGCGCGGCGAGCGTCATCCAGACCAGCCGGTAGGTGGTGACGCGGCCGAGGGCGCGGTCGAAGGTGCCGATCATCGGAAGACCTCTCCGGGGAAGGAAGGCGAGTAGTGGAGGGTGCCGTCGCTGCGGACGCGGACGAACTCGAAGTCGAAGCGCTCGGCGAGGGTCTCGGGCGGGCAGACGAACAGCGCGGTCGCGAGCCCGTCGGCGACGAGGGCCGTGTCGGCCACCGCCCAGGTAGCGACGACGGTCTCGACCGGAGCTCCGGTCCGCCCGTCGAGGACGTGGTGGAGGCCGCTGCCCCAGGCGCGGCGGTTGCTCGCCGAGCCGCAGAGCGCGCGGTCGCCGGGCACCGCCACTCCCAGTGCCTTGCTCGGGTCCCACGGGTGCTCGAGGCCGACCCGGACGGGTCCGGCTCCGATGCCCCGGAGGTCGCCGCTCGCGTCGACGACGGCGGGCCCGGCTCCGTCGAGCTCCTCGAGGACGAGGTCGACGAGCTGGCCCTTGCCCGCGGCGCCGACGTCGACGACGGTCCCGGGCTCGACCCGCAGTCCCGCCGCCCCGCGACGGGCGCCGGCCCAGGAGGGAGCGGGGACGGCGGGTCCGCGCGGGACGAGGGTGTACGCGGAGTCGTAGCCGAGCTGCTCGAGAGAGCCGCCGACGAAGGGGGTGACCGCCCCGCCGGTCAGCTCGTCGAGCACGTCGTACAGTGCGAAGAGGTCGGCCGCCTCGTCGGGGAAGACGTGCTCGCCTCCGACCCGCAGCTGCGAGACGGCGGAGTCGTCACGGAACCGCGACCAGGTGCGGTCGTACTCCGCGATGCGCGCCTCGACCCGCGAGCGGTGGGAGGGCTCGAGCGGCTCGGCGGTGTCGATCTGCCAGCCGGTGCCGATCGCGTCGAACCGCCACGCGTGGCCGAGGACCGTCGGGGCGTCAGGCCGTGGCATCGGCCTTGATGGTCTCGACGGCGTCGTTGAAGCCGCCGGAGGTGAGGGAGGACCCCGACACCTTGGAGACCTTCAGCTCGTCGAGCTGCTTGCCGACGACCTCGCCCGCGATGCCGCCCGCGAAGCGCGACTGGTACTGCTGGCCGGTGGGGTTCTCCGACTCCGGGGTCACGGTCACGTCGGTGACGACGCCGTCGGCGAGGGTCAGCGAGACGCCCACCTTCTCGTTCCCTCCGGGCGAGGTGTAGGCGCCCTCGGCCTCGTAGGTGCCGTCGGCGTAGCTGCTGCCGCTCGCGGCGGAGGACGCGGCGCCGGTCGCCTCGGGGGCGGAGCTGGTGGCGGTGCTCGGAGCGGTGGTGGTCGCCGCGTCGGCGGCGTCGCTCCCGGTCGTGGTGGTGCTGGAGCAGGCGGCGAGCGCGGCGAGGGTGCCGGCGCCGGCGAGGAGGGTCAGGCCGTAGCGGGCGGGAGTCGTGGTCTTCGCGGTCATGTCTGTTCTCCTGGTCAAGGCGGACGCGGCGGATCCGACGGTAGAGGTGCTCGCTTCGAGCACCCGATGAGGCGGCGGTGCGGAGCCGGTGAGCCGGGCCGCGGGCGTCGCTTCCTCCAGGACAACGGCGGCGGTCCCGGTTCGGTTCAGCGCTCGTCCGACGGGCGTGTCAGCGCAGGAGTGCGGCGACCACTCCGGGCAGGTGCTCCGCGATGTCGAGCGCGGCGATCGGGCCGCCGGCGGAGGCGCTCCGTCCGGCCTCCGCGTGCAGGACGGCGGCCGCGGCGGCCACGGGGGCGAGGTCCTCCGCGGTCAGAGTCGCCCCGGCCGCCTCGGCGTCCGCGGCCCGACCGGCGAGGAGTGCGCCGAGCACGCCGCCGAGGACGTCGCCGCTGCCCGCGGTCGCCAGCCAGGGCGTGGATCCGGAGACCTCGAGCTCGACGCCGCCCGCGACGACGTGGGTGGTGCCGCCCTTGAGGAGCACGCAGACTCCGAGGCCGTCCGCCGCCCGGCGCGCCCACTCCCCCGGGGCCTCGGCGATCGTCGCGGCGTCCGCGTCCAGACCCGCTCGGCCGAGCACTCCGGCGAGCTCGCGGTAGTGCGGCGTGATGACGACCGGGCCTGCGGCCTCGTCGATCAGGTCGAGCGCGCCCGCGTCGAGCACCACCGGGACTCCCGAGTGCAGCTGCTCGATCAGGGTGCGCCGCTCCTCGTCGCTGCGGTCCTCGGCGCTGGTGCCGGAGCCGACGAGCCAGGCCTGCACGCGCCCCACCGCGGTCACGGCCTCCGGCCGCCGGGCGAGCACCAGTCCCGCGGGCCGCTCCGGTCCGAGGTACCGGACCATGCCGACTCCCGTCCGCACCGCCGCCTCGACGCCGAGCACCGCCGCTCCCGGGTACCGCTCCGACCCGGTCGCGATCCCCAGCACCCCGCGCGTGTACTTGTCGTCGTCCTCCCGCGGCACCCTGATGCTCCGCGCCGCCTCCGCCGTCCCGACCCGCTCACCCATCCCGCCACCCTACGTCGCCCTGCGGCGGATCCGCCCGGTTCCGGCGCAGCGCACTGGTGCCGGCGCAGCCGCACCCCTCTCCCCTTGCTCCAGAGGGGCGCGGGTGCTGGAGGGGGCAGTCGCAAGGCGGAGGAGGAAGCGGTACCGGCGGTACCGCGCCCGACGACAACGCCGCGAACGCCCCCTCCAGCACCCGCGGGCGCGGGCCGAGGAGGGGTCGGATGCAAGGCGGAGGAGGAAGCGATACCGGCGGTATCGCGCCCGACGACAACGCCCCCTCCAGCACCCGCGGGCGCGGGCCGCGGAGGGGTCGGATGCAAGGCGGAGGAGGAAGCGATACCGGCGGTATCGCGCCCGACGACAACGCCGCAGACGGCCCCTCCGCTGCCCGCGCCTAGCGGCGGGTGGCGTCGTCGACTTCGCCGACGAGCTCCTCGATGATGTCCTCGAGGAACAGCACTCCGGTGGCGCGGCCCTGCTCGTCGAACGCCCGGGCGAGGTGGGCGCCGGTGCGCCGCATGATCGCGAGGGCGTCCTCGAGGTCGGTGGCCTCGAAGATCGAGGCGAGCTGGCGGATGCGCTTGGCGGGGACGGGGAGGCGGAACTTGGCGCCCTCCGTGTCGCCGTCGAGGTCGAGGACGTCCTTGAGGTGGATGTAGCCCTCGGGGGTGCCGTCCTCGCCGAGGATCACGTAGCGCGAGAAGCCGTGCTTGGCGACGGCGCGCTCGACGTCGGCGGGAGTCGCTCCGCTGGGGAGGCTGACGATCCCGTCGAGGGGCAGGGCGACGTCGTGGACCTTCTTCTCGGTGAACTCGAACGCGGCGAGGAGGGTCCCGGTCGAGTCGCGGAGCGTGCCCTCGCGGGTGGACTGGTCGACGATCGTCTGCACCTCCTCGAGCGTGAAGGTGCTGTTCGCCTCGTCCTTGGGCTCCACCTTGAAGAGGCGGAGCACTCCGTTCGAGACCGCGTTGAGGGCGACGATGATCGGGCGGAGGACCCGGGCGATGGCGACGAGCGGCGGCGCCAGGAGGAGCACGGCGCGGTCGGGCATCGAGAACGAGATGTTCTTGGGGACCATCTCGCCGAGCACCACGTGCAGGAACGACACGATCAGCAGCGTGATGACGAAGGCGACGGTGCCGGAGAGCTCGTCGGGGATGCCGACGGCGTGCAGCGGCACCTCGAGCAGGTGGTGGATCGCCGGCTCGCTCACGTTGAGGATCAGCAGCGAGCAGACGGTGATGCCCAGCTGCGTGGTCGCGAGCATCAGTGTGGCGTGCTCCATCGCGGCGAGCGCGGTGATCGCGCTGCGGCGTCCGCTCTCCGCGAGGGGCTCGATCTGGGAGCGGCGCGCGGAGATGACCGCGAACTCCGCTCCGACGAAGAAGGCGTTCGCGGCGAGGAGCACCACGAGCCAGGCGATTCCGGCCCAGTCACTCATCGTCGGACTCCTTCCGTCCGCGGTGTCCGCGGGCGACGTCGGCGAGCGGGTCGGGGATCCCGTCGGGATCCGCGTCGGGATCGGGCGTGAAGCGGAGGCGGTCGATGCGGCGGCCGTCCAGGCGCTCGACGCGCAGAGATCCGCCCTCGACGTCGACCCGGTCGCCGACGGCGGGGAGGCGGCCGAGCTCGCTCATCACGAATCCGGCGACCGTCTCGTAGGGCCCCTCCTCGGGGATGTGCACGCCGGCGCGGTCGAGGACCTCGTCGGGGCGGAGCATGCCGGGGAAGGTGGTGGAGCCGGGGAGCTTGACCACGTCGGCCCGGGAGCGGTCGTGCTCGTCGGCGACCTCGCCGACCAGCTCCTCGACCAGGTCCTCGAGCGTGGCGACGCCCGCCGTCCCGCCGTACTCGTCGACGACGACCGCGAGCTGGAAGCCGCGTCCGCGCAGCTCCGTGAGCAGCACGTCGAGCTTCATGGTCTCGGGGACGCGGAGCGGCTCGGAGCGCAGCGCCGTGACCGGCACGTCGGACCTCTTGCCGCGGGGCACGGCGACGGCCTGCTTGACGTGCACGACTCCGACGATGTCGTCGATGTCGTCGTCCGTGATCGGGAAGCGCGAGAACCCGGTGGTGCGGGCGAGGTCGAGCACGTCCTGCGCGGTGCTCGCGCGCTCGACCGTCGACAGGCGCAGGCGCGGCGTCATCACGTCGCCCGCGGTGAGGGCGGAGAAGCGGAGGGTGCGCCCGAGCAGGTCGGCCGTGTCCTCCTCGAGCAGTCCGGCGCTGGCGGAGTGGCGCACGAGGCTCGAGAGCTCCTCGGCGCTGCGGGCGCCCGAGAGCTCCTCCTTCGGCTCGATGCCGACCAGGCGCAGCAGGGCGTTCGCGCTGCCGTTCAGCAGGGCGACGGCCGGGCGGAACACCGTCGTGAACGCGGTCTGCAGCGGCACGACGAGCTTCGCGGTCGCCCGCGGCAGGGCGAGGGCGAAGTTCTTGGGGACCAGCTCGCCGAGGATCATCGACAGCAGGGTCGCGATGACGATGGCGACCACCGTCATGACCGGAGCGAGCGCCTCCTCCGGGATGCCGAGTCCGCTGAACGGCTCCTGGAGCAGCGTCGAGAGGGCGGGCTCCATCGTGTAGCCGGTGAGCAGCGTCGTGAGCGTGATGCCCAGCTGCGCGCTCGAGAGGTGCGTGGAGGTGACGCGCAGGGCCGCGATGGTCATCCCCAGGCGCGTCTCGCCGCGGTCGCGACGGGCCTCGAGGTCGGCCCGGTCGAGGTTCACCAGCGCGAACTCGCTGGCGACGAAGACGCCGGTGCCCAGGGTCAGCAGCAGGCCGACGCCGAGGAGGAGCCACTCAGTTCCCACGGTGGTCGCCCCCGGTCACGAGAGGGTGGTGCGAGAAGAGCCGGACAGTGCGGGCCGGCGGAGCGGCGGAACCGGAGCGTCGAGCGGGAGTCCGAGGAGCACGGCGGCGAGCGGAACGGGCCGGATGCGCAGAGGGAGGGTCGTCCATTGTGGCGCCGAGTCTACCCGCCGCGGAGCGCTGCCGGGCGTGCTCCGACGCGGCGGCTCAGAGCCACTTCTTCCGCTTGAACACCGCGTAGAGCGCGAAGCCGAACAGCACCATCAGGCCCAGCGCCCAGGGGTAGCCGAGGCGCCAGTGCAGCTCCGGCATGTCGTCGAAGTTCATCCCGTAGATGCCGGCCACCAGCGTCGGGGCGAAGAGGATCGCCGCCCACGAGGAGATCTTGCGGACCACGTCGTTCTGGGCGAGCCCGGTCTCGGTCTGCCGGCGCGAGACGAGCGTCGAGTGCACCGTGAGCGCCTTGTCGAGGATCGCGCGCAGGGAGTCGACCGCCTCCGTCACGCGGATGGTGTGGTCGAGCACGTCGCGGAGGGAGCGGCGCAGCTCGATCCGCTCCGGCGAGGGCGAGGGCTCCCCCTCCACGGGCGTCGACTCCTGCAGCAGCTCGTGCAGCAGGGCGGTCAGCGGCTGCACCGAGCGCTGGAAGTGGATGACCTCGCGCGAGAGCCGGTAGATGCGCTCCGAGAGCCCGTCGTCCGAGTCGTCGCCGAAGAGCTGGTCCTCGATCTCGTCCACGTCGCCCTGGACGCCGAACACCACCGGCGCGTACTCGTCGACGACCTGGTCGAGGATCGCGTAGAGCACCGCTTCGGGCCCGCGGGCGAGAAGGGCCGGATCCTCCTCCAGGCGGCGGCGCACGCGGGCGAGGTCCGGGGAATCGGCGTGCCGGATGGTGACCACGAAGTCGGGGCCGACGAAGACGTGCAGCTCGCCGAAGACGACCGTCTCGGCGGCGTCCGCGTAGCGCGCCGGCCGCAGCACGACGAAGAGCCCGTCGTCGTAGCGCTCGAGCTTGGCCCGCTGGTGCCCGCTCAGCGCGTCCTCGACGGCGAGCGGGTGCAGCCCGAACTCGTCGGCGACCGCCTCGACCTCCTCGCGCGTCGGGCGGTAGAGGCCGATCCAGGCCATGCCGTGCTCGTCGCGCATCAGCTCGAAGGTGTCCTCGAGCGAGTCGGGGTTCCGGATGCGGCGGCCGTCGACGTACACGGCGTTGTCGACGATGGTCATGGGCTCGGTTCTAGCACGCGGCGCCCGCTCACCAGCTGACCGGCAGCGCCTTGCCCTCCTCGTAGCCCGCGGCCGACTGCAGGCCCACGTGCGCCCGCTCGTGGAAGTCGGCCACGCTCCGGGCGCCGGCGTAGGTGAAGGACGAGCGGACCCCCGAGGTGATCATGTCGAGCAGGTCCTCGACCGAGGGCCGCAACGGGTCGAGGTAGATGGTGGAGGAGGAGATGCCCTCGGCGAAGAGGCGCTTGCGGGCGAGCTCGTAGGCGTCGAGGCGGTCGAAGCGCTCCTGCACCGCCTTGGCCGAGGCCATGCCCCAGCTCTCCTTGTAGACCCGGCCGGCCGCGTCGCTGCGCAGCTCCCCCGGCGCCTCGATCGTGCCGGCGAACCAGGAGCCGATCATCACGGAGGCGGCGCCCGCGGCCAGCGCGAGGGCGACGTCGCGCGGGTAGCGCACCCCGCCGTCCGCCCAGACGTGGGCGCCCAGCTCGTGCGCGCGCTCGGCCGTCTCAGAGGACGGCCGAGAACTGCGGGCGGCCGACCGCGGTCATCATCCGGGTGGTGCACATCGCGCCGGGGCCGACGCCGACCTTGAGGATGTCCGCTCCCGCGTCGACGAGATCGTGCACCGCGTCGGCCGTGACGACGTTTCCCGCCGCGATCGGCACTCCGAGATCGAGCGCGGAGACCGTCCGGAGCGCCCGGAGCATCCCCTCCTGGTGGCCGTGCGCGGTGTCGAGGACGAGGACGTCGACGCCCGCGGAGACGAGCGCGCGCGCCTTCGCCTCGACGTCGCCGTTGATGCCGATCGCCGCCGCGACGCGCAGACGCCCGTCCGCGTCGAGCGCCGGGTCGTAGACGGTGGAGCGGAGGGCGCCGGTGCGCGACAGCGTGCCGACCAGGGCGCCGTGGTGCAGCACGGGGGCGAAGTCGAGGTCGGCGGCCACCATGAGGTCGAAGGCGGCCCGCGCGGTGGGCACGTCGTCGGCGTCGATCGAGGGGGTGGCGGAGTGCACCAGGTCGCCCAGGCGCGCGTCCGGCAGCGCGGTCGCCAGGCGCGAGGCCGGGACGCAGCCGAGGATCGCGCCGCCCTCCTCCTGCACCACGAAGCCGTGGCCGGCGACGGCCGGCAGGATGCGCAGCGCCTCCTCCACGGTCGTCGCCGGCGAGGCGGTGAGGGCGCCGGAGAAGGCGACCGGCTGGCGCTTCACCCAGCGGATCGCGGCGTCCAGCGCCTGCAGGGGCATGTCCTGCGGGAGGACGCCGAGCCCGCCCCGGCGCGCGAGCGTCGCTGCGAGGCGCTGACCGGTGACCGAGTTCATGTTGGAGGAGACGACGGGGATCGTCGCCCCGGTGCCGTCGCCCGGGGCGAGCGAGACGTCGAGGCGGCTCGTCACCGACGAGCGGCCGGGGACGAGGAAGACGTCCGAGTAGGTGAGGTCGCCTGAGGGTGTTCCGCCGGAGAAACGCATGGGGGAAACGCTACTCCGGCGCGGCCCCGGGTCGGCCGTGCAGTGAACGGGGCTAGGCTTGGCGACCGGGACGGGACCAGGCGACGGCACCGGTTCCCGCTGGTGCGAGGAGGACCTCCTCCGCCGCGGTGGCAGGCGCCGAGGGATGCGACGGGCCCGTCCGGATGATCGAGGACGAATCAACGGAGAGAGTGGGCGATCGGCTGTGTCGAGCCAGTTGACCGGAGCAGGAACAGAGCAGGGCGCGGAGGACTTCGGAGCCAACGAGTGGCTCGTGGAGGAGCTGTACGAGCAGTACAGCGCCGACCGCGCCTCGGTGGACGAGTCCTGGTGGCCTATCCTGGAGCGCTACGGCGCCCAGCTCGCGAACTCCGGCAAGGACGCTCCGGCTCCGGCTCCCGCCGCGGCCCCCGCGCCCGCCGCCTCGAAGCCCGCCGCTGCCGCCGAGCGCGTCTCGTCGAGCGGCGGAGGCGCCGTGACCCATCCCGCCGCGGCCTCCTCCTCCGAGTCGACCCCCGCCTCCCGCACCACGTCGAAGCAGCCGAAGGCGCAGCCGATCCCGGCCGACGCTCCGGTGAGCAAGCCCTCCGCCGAGGACTCGACGCCGGACGAGGACGTCGTCACCCCGCTCCGCGGCATGGCGAAGAGCCTCGCGACCAACATGGACGCCAGCCTCAGCATCCCCACCGCGACGAGCGTCCGCACGATCCCGGCGAAGCTGATGATCGACAACCGCATCGTCATCAACAACCACCTGCGCCGCACCCGCGGCGGCAAGGTCTCGTTCACGCACCTGATCGGCTGGGCGCTCATCCGCGCGCTCAAGGACTTCCCGAGCCAGAACGTGTTCTACGACGAGGTCGACGGCAAGCCCGCGGTCGTCGCCCCGGCGCACGTCAACCTCGGCATCGCGATCGACATGCCGAAGCCCGACGGCACGCGCGCCCTGCTCGTGCCGAGCATCAAGCGCGCCGACACGCTCAGCTTCACGGCCTACCTCTCGGCCTACGAGGACCTGGTCAAGCGCGCGCGCGGCAACAAGCTCGTCGCCGGCGACTTCGCGGGCACCACGCTCTCGCTGACGAACCCCGGCGGCATCGGCACGGTCCACTCCGTCCCCCGCCTGATGAAGGGCCAGGGCTGCATCATCGGCGCCGGCGCCCTCGAGTACCCGGCGGAGTTCCAGGGCGCGTCCGAGAAGACGCTGGTCGAGCTGGGCATCGGCAAGACCATCACCCTGACCTCGACCTACGACCACCGCGTCATCCAGGGTGCCGGCTCGGGCGAGTTCCTCAAGATCGTGCACGAGCTCCTGCTCGGCGGCCGCGGGTTCTACGAGGACATCTTCGCCGCGCTGCGCATCCCCTACGACCCGATCCACTGGTCCACGGACATCGCCGTCGACCTCGCCGAGCGCGTCTCCAAGACCGCCCGCGTGCAGGAGCTCATCAACTCGTTCCGCGTCCGCGGGCACCTGATGGCCGACGTCGACCCGCTGGAGTACGTGCAGCGCTCGCACCCCGACCTCGCCATCGAGAGCCACGGCCTCACCTTCTGGGACCTCGACCGCGAGTTCGTCACGGACGGCTTCGGCGGCAAGCGCCAGCTCAAGCTGCGCGACATCCTCGGGATCCTCCGCGACTCGTACTGCCGCACCGTCGGCGTCGAGTACATGCACATCCAGGACCCGGAGCAGCGCGCCTGGATGCAGCAGAAGCTCGAGCGCGGCTACGAGAAGCCGGGCCACGACGAGCAGCTGCGCATCCTGGGCAAGCTCAACGAGGCCGAGGCCTTCGAGACCTTCCTGCAGACCAAGTACGTGGGCCAGAAGCGCTTCTCGCTCGAGGGCGGGGAGTCGCTCATCGCGTTGCTCGACGCCGTCCTGCAGGGCGCGGCCGACGAGCACCTCGACGAGGTGGCGATCGGCATGGCCCACCGCGGCCGCCTGAACGTGCTGACCAACATCGCCGGCAAGACCTACGGTCAGATCTTCCGCGAGTTCGAGGGCACCCAGGACCCGCGCACGGTCCAGGGCTCCGGAGACGTGAAGTACCACCTCGGCACCGAGGGCACCTTCCGCGGTGCTGCGGGCGAGGAGATCCCGGTCTACCTGGCGGCGAACCCCTCGCACCTCGAGGCCGTGAACGGCGTGCTCGAGGGCATCGTCCGCGCCAAGCAGGACCGCAAGCCCATCGGCACCTTCACCACGCTGCCGATCCTCGTCCACGGCGACGCCGCGATGGCGGGCCAGGGCGTGGTGGTCGAGACCCTGCAGATGTCGCAGCTGCGGGCGTACCGCACCGGCGGCACGATCCACATCAACATCAACAACCAGGTCGGGTTCACGACTCCCCCTCACGAGGCCCGCACCTCGATCTACTCGACCGACGGCGCGAAGACGATCCAGGCGCCGATCTTCCACGTGAACGGCGACGACCCCGAGGCGGTCGTCCACGTCGGGCAGCTCGCGTTCGAGTACCGCCAGCGGTTCCACCGCGACGTGGTCATCGACCTGATCTGCTACCGCCGGCGCGGGCACAACGAGGGCGACGACCCCTCGATGACCCAGCCGCTGATGTACAGCCTGATCGAGGCCAAGCGCTCGGTCCGCAAGCTGTACACCGAGGCGCTCGTCGGCCGCGGCGACATCACCGAGGAGGAGTACGACCGCGCCCACCAGGACTTCCAGGACCGCCTGGAGCGCGCGTTCGCCGAGACCCACGCCGCGCAGACCGGCGCGATCCCCGTGATCACCGTCGACGGCGACTCCGTGGCCGACCTCGAGCTGCCCGACGCGCAGCAGGGCGAGGACTACCCGGGCGAGCCCGAGGTGACCGGCGTGAAGACCGAGGTCGTCACCCGCATCGGCGACGCGTTCACGACGCCGCCCGAGGGCTTCACCGTGCACCCCAAGCTCCAGCAGCTGCTGGCGAAGCGCCAGGAGATGAGCCGCTCAGGCTCCATCGACTGGGCCTTCGGCGAGCTGCTCGCGCTCGGCTCGCTGCTGCTCGAGGACACCCCGGTGCGCCTCGTCGGCCAGGACACGCGCCGCGGGACCTTCGTCCAGCGCCACGCTGTCCTCCACGACCGCGAGAACGGCCAGGAGTGGCTGCCGCTGATGAACCTGTCCGAGCAGCAGGCCCGGCTCTGGATCTACGACTCGCTGCTCTCGGAGTACGCGGCGATGGCGTTCGAGTACGGCTACTCGGTGGAGCGGCCCGACTCGCTCGTGCTGTGGGAGGCGCAGTTCGGCGACTTCGCGAACGGCGCCCAGATCGTGATCGACGAGTTCATCTCCTCGGCCGAGCAGAAGTGGGGCCAGCGCTCGTCGCTCGTGCTCCTGCTCCCGCACGGCTACGAGGGCCAGGGCCCCGACCACTCGTCGGCGCGGATCGAGCGCTACCTGCAGATGTGCGCGGAGCGGAACATGACCGTCGCGCGCCCGTCGACGCCGGCGTCCTACTTCCACCTGCTGCGCCGCCAGGCCTACTCCCGGCCCCGCCGCCCGCTGATCGTCTTCACCCCGAAGGCGATGCTGCGCCTGCGCGGAGCCTCGAGCCCGGTCGAGGACTTCACCTCGGGCCGCTTCCAGCCGGTGATCGACGACGCGCGGATCCAGGACGCCTCCGCCGTGAAGCGCGTCCTGCTCCACGCTGGCAAGGTCCACTACGACCTCAAGGCGGAGCTCGAGAAGAAGCCCGACGACGGCATCGCGCTGGTCCGGGTCGAGCAGTACTACCCGGCGCCGATCGAGGAGCTGCGCGGCATCGCCGAGCGCTACCCGGACGCGGAGCTCGTCTGGGTGCAGGACGAGCCCGAGAACCAGGGCGCCTGGCCGTTCATGGCCCTCGAGGTCGCTCCGAAGCTGGGCCGGTCCATGCGCGTGGTCTCGCGCCCGTCCGCGGCCTCCCCCGCGGCCGGCTCGGCCAAGCGGCACGCCTCCGAGCAGGCCGACCTGCTGTCGCGGGCGCTCACCCGCTGACCCGCGGTCCGCACGACGCGGTCGGGCCCGTCGGAACCTCGTGTTCCGGCGGGCCCGTCGCGTTGCGGGCGGACCGTGCCTGACCGCAGGCCCGCAGAGACCGGCAGGAGCGCGCGCGACGTGCGGGTGCCGCGGCGCCCGGAGGCCGCCGGACACGACGGAGCCCCGGCCCTTCGAGGGCCCGCGGTGCGCGGGAGGTCTCGAACGGCCGGGGCTCCCCGGGTCGTGCGGCGCCTAGAGGCGGGCGGGCGCCTGGGAGTGCGCGGCGTGCTCGTCGCGGAGCATGCCGAGCACCTGGGCGCGGAGGTCCTCCGGCGCCGTCTCCTTGCAGGCCCGCTGCACGGCGACCGTCAGCACCACGCCGACCTTCGCCTCATCGGCGCAGTCGACGCATCCCGCCATGTGCTCGCGGATGTCGGCGGCGTCCTCCTTGCACAGCTCGTTGTGGAGGTACTCCTCGAGCTCGGCCTTCGCCTTCGTGCAGCCGCTGTCGGTCATTTCGTGCTCCCGGAAGTGAATGCGGCGCGGAATCCGCGCTCGCGTGCGTAGTCGGTGAGTCGTTCGCGCAGCATGCGCCGGCCGCGGTGCAGCCGGCTCATGACGGTCCCGACGGGGGTCTTCATGATGTCCGCGATCTCCTGGTAGGAGAAGCCTTCGACATCGGCGAAGTAGACGGCGAGCCGGAAGTCCTCCGGGATCGCCTGGAGCGCCTCCTTCACCGCGGTGTCGGGGAGGTGGTCGATCGCCTCCGCCTCGGCCGAGCGGCTGGAGGTGGCCGTGGTCGACTCGGCGCCGCCCAGCTGCCAGTCCTCGAGCTCGTCGATCGCGCTCTGGTAGGGCTCGCGCTGCTTCTTGCGGTACGAGTTGATGAACGTGTTCGTGAGGATGCGGTAGAGCCAGGCCTTCAGGTTGGTGCCCTGCTCGAACTGGCGGAACGCGCCGAACGCCTTCGCGAACGTCTCCTGCACGAGGTCCTGCGCGTCGGAGGGGTTCTTCGTCATCCGCAGACCGGCCGCGTAGAGCTGGTCGATGAAGGGCAGCGCCTGCTGCTCGAAGAGGGAGCGGAGATCGACGGGAGCCTCGACCGGGGCGTCGTCCAGCGACTCCTCGACGGTCTCCACGATCGTCTGCTCCGCGTCGGCGGGCTCGGGAGCCTCGTCGGCGGGGGTGGTGCGGGGTTCGTCGTCGCGAGTCATCACGAGCGATTCTAGAGCGGCGGCGCGGCGGACGACCGGGGTTGCGGCACGAGGGCGCCTCCGGGCGACGGGCCTGCTGCTCCGGAGGACCGGGGGTGCTGCCGTCATGCTCCGCCTCCGTCACGCTCCTGACGACGCCCTGCGCGCCGACTATCCTGACAACCGATGGTCTTCTCGCGTTATTCCGCCCCCGAGTTCGATCCGTACGGCGACGCCCGTGCGCTCCCCGGCGACGACGCCTGGCCCGCACCCCTCGCGGCCGGCGCTCTCGACGCCGAGGTCGGCCTGCCCGGCTCCAAGTCGCTGACCAACCGGGAGCTGGTGCTCGCCGCTCTGGCCGACGGGCCCTCCACGCTGCGGGCGCCGCTGCACTCCCGCGACAGCGCCCTGATGATCGAGGCGCTGCGCTCGCTCGGCACCACGATCCGGGAGTCCGGCTCGACCGGCGGCTTCGGCGCCGACCTGGTCGTGGAGCCCGCGGAGGAGCTGCTCGGCTCGACGACGATCGACTGCGGGCTCGCGGGCACCGTGATGCGCTTCGTCCCGCCGCTGGCCGGCCTCGCGCTCGGCCCCACCACCTTCGACGGCGACGCGTACGCGGCGAAGCGGCCGATGGGGGCGACGATCGCCTCCCTCCGCGCGCTCGGCGTCGACGTCGCCGACGACGGCCGCGGCGCGCTCCCCTTCACCGTCCACGGCTCCGGGGCCGTCCGGGGCGGCGACGTCGTCGTCGACGCCTCGCGGTCGAGCCAGTTCGTCTCGGCGCTCCTGCTGGCCGGCGCCCGCTTCGAGGAGGGACTGCACCTGCGCCATGAGGGCAGCGCCGTCCCCTCCCGGCCCCACATCGACATGACCGTCGCCGCACTGGCGGCACGGGGCGTCGAGGTCGGC
Organism: Rathayibacter sp. AY1D9; assembly: GCF_002932395.1. Classification (NCBI taxonomy): domain Bacteria; kingdom Bacillati; phylum Actinomycetota; class Actinomycetes; order Micrococcales; family Microbacteriaceae; genus Rathayibacter; species Rathayibacter sp. AY1D9. The sequence goes on along the minus strand of NZ_PSVQ01000001.1, from coordinate 86,475 downwards.
ACGCCCGCCGACGGCGAGTGGACCGTCGCGCCGCAGCCCATCGCCGGCGCCGACGTGCTGATCGAGCCCGACCTCTCGAACGCCGCGCCGTTCCTCGCTGCGGCCCTCGTCACGGGCGGCCGCGTCCGGCTTCGCCACTGGCCGGCCGTCACCACGCAGGTCGGGGCGCACCTCGAGCGGATCCTGCCGCTGTTCGGCGCCCGCGTCGAGCGCGACGGCGAGGACCTCGTGGTCACGGGCGGCGACGAGATCCTGGGCGTGGACCTCGACCTGTCGGAGGGAGGCGAGCTCGCCCCCGCCCTCGCCGCCCTCGCCGCGCTGGCCTCCACTCCCAGCACCCTGACCGGGATCGGCCACATCCGTCACCACGAGACGGACCGCCTCGCCGCCCTCGCCGCCGAGATCACCGGCCTCGGCGGCCGGGTCACGGAGCTCGAGGACGGTCTGCGCATCGAGCCCGCCGAGCTCCACGGCGGCCGCTGGCGCACCTACTCGGACCATCGCATGGCCCACGCCGGCGCCCTGATCGGCCTCGTGGTCCCCGGCGTGGTGATCGAGGACGTCGCGACGACAGCGAAGACCCTCCCCCAGTTCCCGGAACTGTGGACGACCCTCGCCGGATCGGTCTGACCCGTGTCGTGGTGGACGGACAGCGGCCTCGACGCCGACGGTGCTCTCGACGACTTCGACGGGTACGACGAGTCGGACGCGCGGGTGCGCCCGAACCCGAAGGGCACGAAGCCCCGGACCAAGAACCGGCCCGCCTACGAGGACGCAGAGATCGCGATGGTGCTCGGCGTCGACCGGGGTCGCTACACGGTGATGATCGGCGACGGGACGCCCGAGGAGCACGAGTTCACGGCGGCCCGGGCCCGCGAGCTGCGGCGCCAGGCGATCGTGGCCGGCGACCGCGTCGACGTGGTCGGGGACTCCAGCGGCGACGAGGGGACGCTCGCCCGCATCGTCCGCATCCGCGAGCGGTCGACCCTCCTCCGCCGCAGCGCCGACGACACCGACGCGATCGAGCGCGTGATCGTCGCCAACGCCGACCAGATGCTCTGCGTGGTGGCCGCCGCCGACCCCGAGCCCCGGACCCGGCTGGTCGACCGCTACCTGGTCGCCGCCTTCGACGCCGGGATCACTCCGATGCTCTGCATCACCAAGACCGACCTCGCGGACCCGGCCCCGTTCCTCCGCAACTTCGAGGGGCTCGACCTCCGCGTGTTCCTCTCGAGCCAGGACGAGCCGCCGGTCGACGAGATCGCCGACGCCCTCCTCGGCCACGAGACCGTGGTCGTCGGGCACTCCGGAGTCGGCAAGTCCACCCTCGTGAACAAGCTCGTCCCGGACGCGCACCGGGCCATCGGGCGCGTGAACACCGTGACGGGCCGCGGTCGGCACACCTCGTCCTCCACCGTCTCGCTCCGCGTGGAGCGCGGCGACCGGCACGGCTGGGTCATCGACACCCCCGGCGTCCGCTCGTTCGGACTCGGCCACGTGAACACCGACAACATCCTCGGCGCGTTCACGACCCTCGCCGTGATCGCCCGGGACTGCCCGCGCGGCTGCACGCACCTGCCCGACTCCCCCGACTGCGCCATCATCGAGGCTGTCGAGGGCGGACTGCTGGGCGCCAGCGGACCGGAGCGCCTCGACTCGCTCCAGCGCCTCCTGACCACCTTCGCCACGACCGACGGAAGCAGACGATGACCGACCTCTCCCCCCTCCCCGCCGAGGCGCGCCTCGCCGTCGGCGACTCCGCTCCGGAGTTCACGCTGCCGAACCAGGACGGCGAGCCCGTCTCGCTCACGGAATACCGCGGACGGCGCGTCATCCTGTTCTTCTACCCCGAGGCCGACACCCCCGGCTGCACCACGGAGGCCTGCGACTTCCGCGACAACGCGGCGTCCCTCCGCGACTCCGGCTACGAGGTCCTCGGGATCTCGCGGGACGCCCCGGAGGCGCTGCGCCGCTGGGCCGACGCCCAGGGCATCGCGTATCCGCTGCTGAGCGACCCCGACATGACCGTGCACCGCGCGTACGCGGTGTGGGGCGAGAAGAGCCTCTACGGCAAGACCGTCGTCGGCGTGCTGCGCTCGACGTTCGTCGTCGGAGCCGAGGGAGCGCTCGAGTTCGCGCAGTACGGCGTCCGGGCGACCGGGCACGTGCAGGCGCTCCGCAAGAAGCTGAAGCTCGTCTGACCCCGGGGCGCGCGGTGCAGGTCATCGCGCGCCACCGGCTCTCGGGGTTCTGCTCATCTGCGAGCATCTCTCATGTCGACGTGAGCGGCACCGCCCGGTGCCCCGTCGGGACGAGGGGTGGTCAGGGTGCGCTCGAATGCTCGCAGGACGAAGGCCGGAGCGGCGATCGCGGTCGTGGCCGCTGTACTGGCGGGCTGCACGCCACCGGAGCCGGCGCTCACCACCGCCAGGGTGCTGCAGGCGGTGTCCGTCGCCGTCTCGTCCGACGGGGGTGTCCGTGCGATCGAGGGGACGGCCCTCGCCGTCGGCGACGACCCGTCCGACACCTCGGCGACCACCACCGTCTACGATCCCCCCGAGGTCGCCGCCGACCTGCCGGTCCGTGTCCGGCCCTCGTGGCGCACCGCCGACGCCTCGGGCACCGATCCGGCCGACCTCGCCGGGCGCTCGGGTCGGATCGAGATCTCGCTCGCGGTGGAGAACCTGACGGTCCGGCCCGAGGAGGTCGCGTTCGACGCGGCCGGTCGTGCAGCCCGCCGCAGTGCACTCGTCGGCGCTCCGCTGACGATCGCAGCCTCCGCGGTCCTGCCGGGCGTCTCGCCGAGTCGCGTCGTCACCGAGAGCGAGTCGGGTGCCGTCACCAACGGCGTGCTCAGCCGTGACGAGCACGGAGACGCCGTCGTGCAGTGGGCCGCTCTCCTCGCTCCCCCGGGCGGTGGCGCGACGGCGACGCTGACCCTCGTCGCCGACGTCGCCGACTTCGCCGTCCCCGCCTTCGACCTGGCGGTCCAGCCCGGCCTGAGCACCGACCCGACCACCGAGGGGGCGCTGGGCGCCGCGTTCGACTCCTCCGACGCCTCGCCGCTCGCCCTCGAGCGCCGCACGATCGAGGTCGTCACCGCGGTGGACGACCTGCTGACGCAGGCCGGCACCACCGTCGCCGAGGTGCGGGCCTCGCTCGACGCGACCTCCGAGACTCTCGGTGTCCGCACGGCCGAGGAGCTGCGGGCCGGCGCCGCCTCGACGGCGGCCTCGATGCAGAGCCTCTCCGGGCAGCTCGGCGCGCTCCGGGCGCAGCTGTCGTCGACGGTCTCGGGCACCGAGTCCGGCCTGCTGGCGCAGCTGTCCGAGGCGATCGACGCGGTGGACGCCCTGCTGGGCGATACATCGGCCGCGGTGCCGCCGCCGACGGTCTCGGGCAGCGGATGCGGACTCGCCGTCGACGGCGGCCGCTCCGGCTCGATCCACTCCGAGCTGCTGCGGCTCACGGCCGAGCTCGACGCGTACGGAGCGGCGGCCGAGTCCTGCCGCGACGAGGTCGTCGCGGCTGTCCGTGCTGCCGCGGGGCCGGCACATCCCTCCGCCGAGACCTGCACGGCACCCTCGACCACCTGCTCCCTCGCCGCCTCCGGAGCCGCCGTCGACACCGTGCTGCTCGGGATGCTCGATCGCGGGCAGGACCTCGTCGACTCCCTGCAGCCGGAGCTGATGGACGGCGTGCAGGCCGGGTTCGCCGCCCTCGCGAGCAGGGTGGACGCCGCGTCGGCCTCGGTGGACACCCTGGCCGACCCGGAGGGATCCGTCACCCGGGCACTCGCCGCCCTGTCGGCGACGCTGGACGAGCTCGACGCGGACACCGCGGGCCTGGAGACGACGGTCGCCTCGGTCGGCACCGCCGCCACGACCGCCCTGGACGAGCTCGGCACGCCGACCAGCACGGGGTCGCTGTCGGCGCAGAACCAGGAGCTGGCCGATCGGCTCTGCGAGCTGTCGCCGGCGACACAGTCCCCTGCTGCCGCACCCACGCCGACCAGGCGCCCGACGCGCGCACCCGTGGAGGTGACCCGGGGCTCCGTCGAGGAGCTCCGCGCCTACCTGACCGAGACGCCCTGCTCCGGCACGGGCCGCCTCGACGCTCCCGACGGCTATCCGGCCCCCCTGGCCGACCGGCTGAGCGACCAGGTCCACGCGTGGACCGCCGTCGCCTCCACCGTCGGCAGCACCGGCGCTAGCGCCGACCTCGCCGCCCTGCGCGCCGCGCTCGCCACGGTCCGCGGAGGCGTGGCCGAGGCCGGCGCGACGGCCGGCTCGGACGACACGCGCCTCACCGGCCTGCTCGCCTCCCTCCGCACCGGCGTCGACGCGCTGACCGCTCAGCGCGACGCACTCGGCACCCGCATCGACGCTCTCGGTGCCCAGCAGGACGCTCTCGCACCGGCGATCCAGAATGCGTTCGCCGAGGCGGACACGGCAGCCGCATCCGCGGTCACCGCACTCCTCGACGAGCAGGTGCGGCGGATCTCGACGCGCTCCGGCGCCGACGCCGACGCGGTCGTCGCGATGTTCGACCGGTCGGTCTCGAGCCTGCGCACGGCCTCCTCCGGCATCCACTCCGACGGTGCAGCGACGGTGGACGCCGGGCACCGGGCTCTCCGCACCGCGGAGGCCCGGATCGGCGGGGCCGTCTCTGAGCGGACGCGCGCCTCCCTGGCCGGCATCGCGACGACGATCGACGCCTCGACCCGCGACACCGACGCGGCCGCCGCGCTCCTCGCAGCCGATCTGCACAAGGTGCTCCTGGACCTCGGCGACCGGACGGTCGGCGGCTCCGGCCTGCTCGGATCGATGACCACGAGTGCCGCGAAGGTCGGCACCGCCGACGTGCAGCTCGCCCTCGCCTCGCAGAGCGCGCGGGGCTACGCCGCGGTGCGGTCCGAGGACGTCTCGGGCATCCTGCTGGTGCAGGCCCAGGAGCGGGCCTCCCTCCGGGCCGGGGATGCGCTTCCCGCGTTCCACCTCGACCTGCCCGAGGGCGCGCGGACCCGAACGGTCTACTCCTTCCGGATCGGGGACGAGCGATGACCCGCCTGGGCAGGCGCGCGGCGCAGCACCCCCGCACCGCCCGACGGAGCCCGATGCTGATCGGCGGCGCCGTCGCCCTCCTCGGCGTCAGCGGTGCCCTCGTCTCCCTCCTGCCGCCGCAGTCGGCTCCGATGACGGAGGTCGCCGCTCTGCCTGTCGGCTTCTCGTGCGCCCGGGTGCCCGAGCGGATGACGCTCGGGGTGGTGGTCTCGCTCAGCTCGGCTCCGGGCGAGGGCGCGGAATGGAAGGACGCGGCGAACGGCGCCGTCGTCGCCGCGCACCGGTCAGCGATGGGCGGCTGCGAGATCGGTCTCGTCGCCGTCGACGACCACGGGACGCCCGAGGGTGCCCGCGCCGCCGTCGAGGAGCTGACGGGGCAGGGCGTGTCCGGCCTCGTCCTCGCGGCCCACGGCACCCACACCGCTGCAGCCGTGGACGCCGCTCGGGCCGCGGGGACAGCGGCCGTCCTCCCCTACGGAGGCGGCCCCGACCTGCCCGGCGACGGCGTCTGGTCCCTCGGACCCGACACCGCCTCGGCCGACGCGGCACTCGTGGAGGAGGCCGGCGGAGGCGCCCGGGTACTCCTCGTCGACACCGGTGGAGGCACCCCGACCGGTCTCTCGCCCGCCGCGACGGTGACCGCCGATCCCGGCGCCGCCGCGGACGTGATCATCACCGCCGCCCGCCCGCACCTCGAGGGCGAGCTGGCGGTCGAGCGCGTCGTCGTGTCCGGCCCCGCCGCGGCGCAGGCGACGGCGGTCGCCGCTCTGCAGGCGGCGGGGGCGTCCGTCCCGATCCTGCTCACGCCCGACGCGCTGAGCCCCGCCTTCGCTCCCGCCCTGGCCGCGGCCGGAGGCACCCTCTCGGGAGATCTGACGACGATCGGCACGGATTCCGGCGACGCGGTCGCCCTCCGCGGCGACGAGCGCGGACGCGCGGCCTCCGCGTTCCTGGGGGCCGTGCGGATGACCGCCGACGATGCCGCGCGGGCGACCCTCCTCGGCGACCGTTCGTTCCGCGATCTCGCCGCGGTCGTGGACGCCCCCAGCCACGACGCCGTCGTGGCGCTCGTGCGAGCCGCGGCCGTCGCAGGCAGCAGGGAACCCTCGGCGGTCGCCGCCGCACTACGGGGATCCACGATCGGACCGGCGGACGGGCTCGCCGGTCCGCCGCTCGACTTCGGCGCCGCGCACGCTCTGGACGCCCCGGCACTCCCCCTCCACTCCTCGCCGCAGCGCCTCGGCCTGCGGCCCGCCGACCCGCCGCTGCTCTGGTTCGCCGGACAGCCCCGACCGTGAGCCCCCGGTGCGACTCCTCCTCGACCTCGACGGCACCCGCTCCGACATCGACCTCGGCCGCCACAACGACTCCGCGACACTCGGCGAGCTGATCGCCACCGCAACCGGGCACCGCCTCCCGCCCGGGACGGCCCTCGCCGTCGACACCGTCCTGCACCCTGTGGAGACCCGGCTGGCCGATCTGCTGCTGCTCGAGGGAACGCGGATCGCCCGCTCCCCCCTGCCCCGACCTGCCGCGGCCCGCGGGTGGACGGCCGTGCTGTCGGGCGGTCTCGGCGCGGGAGCCGTGGTCGAGATCCCGCGGGCCCGCGCGCTGATCGTGGGCCGCTCCCCGCACGCCGACGTCGTCCTCGACACGGCGAGCGCCTCCTGGGAGCACTTCTCGGTGACCCGCGAGGGCGACGGCCTGCGGGTGCACGACGCCGACAGCACCAACGGCACCCTGGTCGACGGCGTCTCCGCGACCGGGGACGGGGTCCTCGTCTCCGACGCCGTGGTCGTGATCGCCGGTGGGGCGGCTCTCCGACTGCGCCCCGCGCCTCCCGAGCTCCTCGCGCCCGAGCCGGGGAGCACGGACAACGTCACCGCGACGGCGACCGTTCCCTTCAACCGGCCGCCGCGACCGGGACGTCCGGCGGCCGGCGAGGCGGTCGTCCCGCCGGCCCGCCTCGAGATCGCCTCCGCCACGACCTTCAGCGTGATCACCGTCGCCGCGCCGCTCGTCCTCGCCTTCGCGATGGTCCTCATCATGGGCGATGCGCGCTACGCCCTCTTCGCCGCGCTCAGCCCCGTGGCCGGGGTGGGCATGTGGTTCGAGCAGCGGCACCGGCACGCCCGAGCGACCCGGTCCGAGGAGCAGCGCTACGGCGAGGCGCTGCAGACGCTCCGCGACGACATCGCCCGTTCCGCGCGTGTCGAACGGGCCCGCCTCGAGGAGGACGCGCCCGACCCGGCGACGACGATCCGCCGGGCGGCGCTGCCCGCCACGTCGCTGTGGCAGCGGCGCGCGACCTCCGCCGATGTGCTCCGCCTGCACATCGGCGTCGGCGACGTCCCGTGGTCTCCCCCGCTCGATCAGCGCGGAGTGCCGCGGCTCGAGGAGGAGGTGCGCGCGATCCTCGCGGTGAGCGTCGTCCCGAGCGCGCCGGTGTCCATCGATCTCGCGGACTCGGGCGTCGTCGGGATCGTCGGCGACCGCGAGGGCGGCCTCGCTCTGGCGAGGAGCCTGCTCTGCCAGGCGGCGGTCCACTGCGGTCCGGCCGACCTGGCGATAGGGGTGTTCTGCGACCGGCGACGCGACTCCGACTGGAGCTGGGCCTCCTGGCTCCCCCACACGCGTCTGGCCGGGGGCGGACGCCGCCTCTCCGACCGGCGCGACCGCAGCTCCGAGCTCCTCCGCGCCCTCCGCGACGAGGACTCGCCGCGCGTGCTCCTGGTGCTCGACTCCGACGTGCTGACCGAGGGACGCGCCGCTCCGGCGCGCGAACTCCTCGGACTCGGCCGCGGCGAGCGCGAGGCGGCGACCCGGATCTCCGGCCTCGTCCTCGCGGCGTCGGAGGAGCAGCTCCCCGCCTCCTGCACGGTCGTCGTCCGGGTCGGAGCTGACGCCTCAGCGGTCCTCTCCCGGCCCGACGAGCGGATCACCGTCGAGGACGTGGTGCTCGCCGGTCTCGCCTCCTCCACGGTCGAGCGCTGTGCGCGCGACCTGGCGCGCTTCGAGGACCCGGAGCTCGTCACCGCGGGGGCGGCTCTCCCCGCGCTCGTGCGGCTGCCGCCGCTCCTGGGCGCCGATCGTCCGACCGCCGCGGACGTCCGGGGGTGGTGGTCGAGCGCCCGGGGCGTGCGCGCGCCCGTCGGCTCGTCCGAGCACGGTCCGCTCGTGCTCGATCTCGTCGCCGACGGCCCGCACGGCCTGGTCGGCGGCACCACGGGCTCGGGCAAGAGCGAGTTCCTGCGCTCCTTCGTGGCCGGCCTCGCGGCCTGGAACGATCCGACGCGCCTCACCTTCGTGCTCATCGACTTCAAGGGGGGTGCAGCGTTCGCGTCCTGCGAGCGGCTCCCGCACACGATCGGCACCATCAGCAACCTCGACGCCCAGCTCGCCGACCGCGCGCTGCGCTCGCTCGAGGCCGAGATGCGGCGTCGTCAGCGGCTCTTCGCCGCCGCCGGCGAGGGTGTCGACGACCTCGACGCTTACTGGGCCACCTCGCCGCCGGAGCCGATGCCGCGGCTCCTGCTCGTCGTCGACGAGTTCGCCGTTCTCGCGAAAGAGCATCCCGACGTCCTGACGTCCCTCGTGAGCGTCGCCGCGGTCGGCCGGACGCTCGGCGTGCACATGATCCTCGCCACCCAGCGTCCGGCCGGAGTGGTGAACGACGACATCCTCGCCAACACCAACCTCCGCGTCGCCCTCCGGGTGCAGAGCCGGGACGACTCCGCCGACGTGATCGGAGTCGCGAGCGCGGCCGGGATCTCCCGCTCCCAGACCGGCCGGGCGTATGTGAAGCGTGGCCAGAACGACATCTCGCCCGTCCAGACGGCGCTGGTCACCGGTCGAGCGGAGGCGGCGGCCGTCGAGGCGATCGAGGTCCGCCCGGTCGGACCCACGGGCGTCCCCGTCGAGGGCCCCTCCCCTGTCGCCGCCGACGAGACGGCCCCGACCGATCTCGACCTCCTGATCGACGCGGTGGTCGAGGCGGACGCCGCTTCGGGCTTCGGCCCTCCCCGCCCGATCTGGCCGGAGCCGCTCGAGGACACCGTGGCCCTCAGCGGGTTCGGTGCGGAGGAGTCCGACCTCGGTCGCGTCGTCGGCGACGTCCTGCACGTCGCACTCTCGGACGACCCCGACCGGCAGCGCCGGACGCCGACCGGCTGGGATCTGGGCGAGGGGAACCTGCTCCTCATCGGCATCCCCGGCAGCGGCACCAGCACGGCGCTCGCGTCGATCGCGCTGACGGCCGCCCGCCACTTCCCCCCGGACGAGCTCGACCTCTACGTCCTCGCTGCCGGTTCCCGCGACTCCGCCCCGCTTGCGCGACTCCCGCACACCGTCTCCTACGTCGGCGCAGGTGGCGGATCCCACGAGAAGCAGACCCGGTTCCTCCGTCACCTGCGCGACGAGGTGCGCCGGCGCCGAGCATCGCCCGGGGGCCACCGTCGTGCGCTGGTGCTCGTCGACGGTCTCGCCACTCTGAAGGACGAGTTCCAGGACTGGGAGGGCCTGGCTCTGATGGAGGCGTTCACCCGCGCCTACGCCGACGGACCGGAGCTCGGCCTGCACTTCGCGGTGACGAGCACCCGGGCGAGGGCGATCCCCTCGGTGATGGAGGAGGTCACGACGCAGAAGTGGCTGTTCCGCCTCGCCGACCCGCAGGACTACGCCGCCGCCGGGGTGAAGCCGGTGCAGGCGCCGGCAGCGGTGCCGGGGCGCTGCGTTCTCACCTCGTCGCTCCTGCAGACGCAGGTCGCGACTCCGAGGGCCGGTCTCGACGACGCGATCGCCGAGCTCGCGGCCGCCTGGCCGGATGCGCGCGGCAGGACGAGCACGGTCGGCACGCTTCCTGACAGGGTCGCCGTGAGCGCGCTCGGGATCGAGGCCCGCTTCGATCGCGAGCCGTGGCTGCTCCCGATCGGCCTCGGCGAGTCGGACCTCGCCCCGCTGGCGTTCCAGGTCTTCGAGGGCGAGCACGTCGTCATCGCCGGACCCGCCCGATCGGGCAAGTCGACCGTGCTGCTCGCCCTGGCCGAGGCGGCGCGGGCCGCCGGCTCGGTCGCCGTCTGGGGAGTGTGCGATCGACGCTCCCCGCTGAGGGGCGCCGACCTCGACCGACTCGCTGTGGGCGCGGAGGAGCTCCGCACCCTCCTCGCGTCGCTGTCGACGGAGGAGGGCCCCGTGCTGCTCCTCCTTGACGACGCCGAGCGCTGGGACGACACCGACCAGGCGCTGATGAGGCTGGTCTCGTCGGGTCGCCCGGGACTCTGCGTCGTGCTGGCCGGCCGGTCGAGCGAGCTCCGCAGCCATTTCGGGAACTGGACGAAGAAGGCGGCGGCCTCCCGCTCCGTGCTGCTGCTCCAGCCCGACGTCGACAACGACGGCACTCTCCTCGGCGCGCAGATCCCGCGGCGCTTCCCCGTCCCGCCCACGGTGGGCCGGGGCTTCGTCAGCCTCGACGGCGAGATCCACTTCGTGCAGTCGGTCTCGCCGACGCCGGCGGACGGCGGCTGATCAGCGCCCTCGGGCGGGTGATCGCGCCTCCGCCACCGAGTCGATCGGCGCGTCCTCCTCGAGAGCGCTCCGATCACTCCGAGACGCACCGATGGAGGTGCGCGGAGGAAGGAGCGCGGAGACGACGAGCACGTCCCGCCCCCGCTCGCCGGAGCACGCAGGGGCGGGACGGCCGGTCAGCTCCCTCCGCCGGCGGCGAAGATGTTCTGCGAGATCGTCGCCAGCTGGCTGCGCAGCTCCTCGAGCTCCTGCTTGGCCTTCTCGAGGGCCGACTTCGTCTCCGGCCAGGTCGACGAGCGGAACTGCGAGGCCAGCGGACCGTCCCAGACGTTCGGATCGGACAGTGTCCGCCCCTGTGCGTCGAGCCGGCTGATCTGATCGGCGAGGCCGCCGTTGACGATCGACTGGATCTGCTGGATCGCGGACTTCGCCTCGTCGGTCGAGAGAACACGTGACATGGATCACACCTTTCTACCCCTGCGGACGGGACCGTCCCGCCCGCTCCCCACTCCACCGTCGTTTCATGAGGATGTCTCGTCATGGTAGAAGGCAAGACAGCACAAACGGCTCGCGTGGCGTCGACGGCTCGACACTGGCGCGGGAGGTCGACTCACTCGCGAGTGGTGATCGCGAAGGGACTGCTCGAGAGGTCCGAGAACGCGCCCACTCGGGCGCGCAGCTCGCAGGACGGAGTCACCGTGAGGGCGGTCACCGTCAGCCCGTCGGACGACACGGCGACCGCGCCGCTGCAGCCGTCGCTGAACCGCACGCCCTCCACTCCGCCCGCGATCGCGTCGAGCATGCTGCTCGCCGGCGCGGACGACGGCGTCGCCAGCAGGGGATTCACGGGGTCCGCCCCGCTCGGCCAGACCGGCACCAGCGTCACCGGCAGCGGGGTCCGGCCGACCGTCCGCGCGGGAGTCTCGATCCGCACATCCCGCAGCCGCTGCACGGGATACGCCGTCCCGGTGACCGCAGGGTCGGCCACCGCCTGTGCCGTCGCTGATGCGGCCGCCGCGAGCCACCCGTCCAGGGCGCTCTGCTCGGCCACCGCGATCGGCACGGTCGCCGTGACGTCGACGATCCCCTGCGCCGGGACGTGCAGGTCCGTCAGGCTCCAACCGCAGCCGACCCCGACTCCGGTGACGCTCGGCCGGTTGCGCACCGCCGTCACTCCGGACCAGCTGGCCGCGGGGCACGCCGCCGCGGCGTCCGGGCCCGGCAGCACCTCGAGGAAGGACCCCGAGAGGGGCGCGCTCTGGGCGGAGTAGGAGATCTCGACGACCACGGCCCGTCGCTCCGCGTCCCAGGTGGCCGATCGCGTCACTCCGAGGCCCGTCGGCAGCGGCCGGTCCTGCTGCCGGGCCGACAGGTCGGCATCCGGCGCCGAGGCCCGTGCTCCGCCGCCGCGCGGCTGGACGGCGAGGAGCACCGCCCCGATGAGCAGGACGCCGGCGCCGAGGGCGGCGAGGATCATCCGCAGACGTCCGCCGCGCCCCCGCCGAGCTGGAGCCTCGAACAGCCGTTCCACCAGGCGCAGCTCGCGGCGCGGCACCGGGCGGAGCACGGTCGCCTGCGACGACGGGCCGAGCTCGGGAGCGGGCCCCTCCTCCACCGGCTCCGACGACATCTCCGCCGCCATCCCGCGGAGGACCGTGCCCGGGCGCTCGGCCTCCTCGAACTCCGCCGCGCCCGCCGCGAGCGGCAGCGCCGGCAGCCCGGCCAGCGCCGGGGAGAGGCGTCGCAGGATCCCCGCCGCCTCCGCAGCCGTCGGCCGCGACGCCGGATCCTTCGCGAGCATCCGGTCCAGGAGCGACGCGAGCCGCGGCGGCAGATCCAGCGGCGGCGGGAGCATCGCGACGTGCCGGTAGGCGACCGCGACGTCGGCGCCGGGGCCGGCGAACGGGCTCCGGCCGCACAGCAGCTCGTAGAGCAGGATCCCCGTCGAGTAGACGTCGCTCGGCGGGCCGGCTGCTCCGGTGGCGAGCATCTCGGGCGAGAGGTACTCCGGCGTCCCGATGACACCCGTCGTCGCGCGCGGCCCCTCGGCGACCACGTGAGCGATGCCGAAGTCGGAGACGCGGACGGCGGAGCCCGCATCGTCCGCACCCTCCGCGAGCAGGACGTTGTCGGGCTTCACGTCCCGGTGGACCGTGCCGATCGCATGCGCGGCGGCGAGAGCGTCGAGGATCGAGGCCGCCACGGGCAGCGCATCGACCGCCGGGAGGGTGCCCTCGTCCCGCAGCAGCTCCCGCAGCGATCCGCCGCCGACGAGCTCCATCACGATCCCGAGCGTCTCCCCCTCCACGACGAGGTCGAGCACCTCCACGACGTGCGGGTGCCGCAGACGGGTGAGCACCGACCTCTCACGGACGAACCGCTCGACCAGGCCCGCGTCGTGCACGTGCTCACCGCGGAGGAGCTTCGCCGCGCGGTCCGGCCCCTGCGCGTCGGCGACGCGCCACACCTCGCCCGCGGCACCCGAGCCGATCCGCTCGAGCAGGCGGTAGCGCGCCCCCAGCGCATCCCCGGCACTCCTCGCCATGCCGCCTCCCGCTCCGAGCTTCCGTCATCTTCGAGAGGAAGCGTAGCGGAGACCGCTCGGGCGGATCAGCGGTGGCGCATCGGCCGGATCAGAACCCCTCGTTGGCGCGCGGTGCGTAGTCGGCGCCCAGCGCCTCCAGCTCGTCGGCGGCCAGCTCCACGTCCAGCGACGCGACCGCGTCGTCGAGGTGGTGGAGCTTCGTGGCTCCGACGATCGGAGCGGTGATCGCCTCCTGCTGCCGCACCCAGGCGAGCGCCACCTGCGCACGGGGCACGCCGCGCTGCTCGGCGATGCGTGCGACGGTCGCGACGGTCCGCCGGTCGGCCTCCTCCTGCTGGCGGTAGAGGGTGCCGCCGAAGACGTCGGTCTCGGTGCGCGCCGTGGTCTCGTCCCAGTCGCGGGTGAGCCGGCCCCGGGCGAGCGGCGACCACGGGATCACGCCGACTCCCTGGTCGACGCAGAAGGGGTGCAGCTCGCGCTCGTCCTCGCGCTGGATCAGGTTGTACTGGTCCTGCATCGAGACGAACCGCGTCCAGCCGCCCAGATCCGCGGTGTACTGCGCCTTCGCGAACTGCCACGCCCACATGCTCGAGGCGCCGATGTAGCGCGCCCTGCCCGAGCGGACGACGTCGTGGAGCGTCTCCATCGTCTCCTCGATCGGCGTCTCGGGGTCCCAGCGGTGGATCTGGTAGAGGTCGACGTAGTCCGTGCCGAGACGCCGGAGGCTGTCGTCGATCGCGCTGAGGATGTGCCGCCGCGAGAGGCCGCCGCCGTTGGGGCCGGGGCGCATCCGCCCGTGGACCTTCGTGGCGATCACGACCTCCTCGCGGACCGCGAAGTCCGCGAGCGCCCGGCCGACGAACTCCTCGCTCGTGCCGTCGGAGTAGACGTCCGCCGTGTCGAACGTGGTGACGCCGAGCTCCAGCGCCCGCCGGAGGAAGGTCCGCGACTCCTCCTCGCCCATGCTCCAGCCGTGGGCACCGCGGTCGGGAGCGCCGAAGCTCATGCAGCCGAGGACGATCGAGGAGATCTGCAGGCCGCTGGAGCCGAGTCGGGTGGAGTCCATGCGCGTCGCTTCCGTGTCGAGGAGGGGGTCCCTCCAGCGTCGCACCCGCGAGCGGCGGCGCGCCAGCCGTCCGGCTACACGGCCGGATCGCGACGAGTGGCGGCGACCACGCTCGGGAGGAACAGCGCGACGACGGCCACCGCGGCCGGCGCCAGCAGCGCCCAGCCGATGTCGGGCACGGCGTACTGGCCCTGGAAGGCGCCGAGCGCCACGGCCATCATCACCAGCTGGATCGTCAGCGCCGACGCGCGCATCCAGCCTCGCCGTCGCACGGCGCCGAGCGTCGTCGCGGCGGCCCAGCACACGGCGATCAGCGCGAGGACGACGATGGCGATCCCTCCGCCGACCGTGTCGGCCCGGGTCGTCAGCAGCTCGAGCACGAGCCACGCCGCGACCCCGGCGACGGCGAGCGTCTCGAGGGCCAGGACCGCGATCAGCACCACCAGACCGAGCGGCCGGGAGGCGGTCGGGCGGGGTCCGCGGGACCCGTTCGCGTCAGCGGTCACAGGCACATCCCATCCAGGACTCTTGATTCGGGCTCATCCCCGTGACAGGCTAGTCCAGTTCGTTTCACCGCTCACAGGGTCGTGGGTTTCCGCCGATGTGAACATCCGATCCCGCCGCGCCGTCAGGCAAGGGGGCGAACCGGATGACCAGCACTGGAGCCGGGTGGCCGACGCAGTGCTCACGCATCGCGTCGAGTGCACCGGCAAGAACCGAGCGTTCTCCCGTCCACCACCCCGATCCACCCCGCGCTCCAGCACGGGGCCTCGTGGCGTGCGCCGGTGAGGGCGCGGAGGTCGAGTACTGGTCGGGATCGTCGGCGTGGATCGATCATCCCACCCGAACACTGCGTGGTTCCTCCACGCACGCCTTCACACAAGGAGCACCCGCATGGACTGGCGCGACAAGGCCGCTTGCCTCACCGCAGACCCCGAGCTTTTCTTCCCGGTCGGCAACACCGGCCCGGCCGTGGACCAGATCGAGAAGGCGAAGTCGGTGTGCGCACGCTGCACCGTCACCGAGGTCTGCCTCCAGTACGCCCTCGAGACCGGCCAGGACTCGGGCGTGTGGGGCGGCCTCAGCGAGGACGAGCGTCGCGCCCTGAAGCGCCGCGCCGCCCGCGCACGCCGCGCCTCCTAGGCGCACGAGCCGCTCGGCGGCACGAACGATCCCGACCCCCGTCGCCTCTCGGCAGCGGGGGTCGCGTCGTCTCCGGGCTCAGGAGCGGGCGCGCTCCAGCCACCGCAGCGGCACCTCGATGGTGACCTCGGTGCCGCGCCCGACCAGCGTGTGCCAGTCGATGGTGCCGCCGAGCTCGCCCTGGATGAGCGTGCGCACGATCTGCGTGCCCAGGCCCGATCCGACCTTGCCCTCCGGCAGCCCGACGCCCGTGTCGCGCACCTTCACCGTGAGCTCGTCGTCGCTGCGCGAGGCGACGATCTCCACGTCGCCCTCCCGTCCGGCCAGGCCGTGCTCGACGGCGTTGGTGACCAGCTCGGTCAGGGCGAGCGCGAGCGGAGTCGCGTACTCGCTGGGCAGGTTGCCGAAGCTCCCCGTCAGCTTCGGGTGCACCGTGGTGTTGTGGGTCGAGGCGACCTCGGCGATCAGCAGCAGCACCCGGTCGAAGACCGCGTCGAAGTCGACGTTCTGGTTCAGCCCTTCCGAGAGCGTGTCGTGCACGACCGCGATGGCGGCGACGCGGCGCATCGCCTGCGTGAGCGCCTCCCGGGCGAGGTCGGAGTGGGTGCGCCTGGCCTGGATCCGCAGCAGCGAGGCCACGGTCTGCAGGTTGTTCTTCACGCGGTGGTGGATCTCGCGGATCGTCGCGTCCTTGGTGATGAGCTCCCGCTCCTGGTGGCGCAGCTCCGTCACGTCGCGGCACAGGACGACGGCGCCGACCCGCTCGCCGCGGTCGCGGATCGGGATCGCGCGCAGCGACACCGTCACTCCGCGGGCCTCGATGTCGGTGCGCCACGGCGCCCGGCCGGTCACGACCAGCGGGAGCGACTCGTCGATGACGACCTTCCCCGCGATCAGCTTCGTGGTGACCTCGGCGAGCGACTCCCCCTCGAGCTCGTCGGCGAAGCCGATGCGGTTGAACGCCGAGAGGGCGTTGGGGCTCGCGAACGTGGTGACGCCGTCGACGTCCAGGCGGATCAGTCCGTCGGACGCGCGCGGCGCCCCGCGACGAGGACCGGTCGGCGCGCCCAGGTCCGGGAAGTCGCCCGAGGCGATCATCGAGAAGAGGTCGTTCGCGCAGTCGTTGAACGTCAGCTCCTGCCGGCTCGGCGTGCGCGTCTCGCTGAGGTTGGTGTGGCGCGTGACGACCGCGATGGGGCGGTCCGTCGTGCCGCCGTCGGAGGCCCCCAGGCGGCGCAGGACGGGCACCGCGCGCACGCGGGTGGGCGTCTCCTCGAACCAGTCCGGGGCGGAGGTGTCGACGATCCGCGCGGTCTCGAACGCCTCGACGACCTGGGCGCGCCACTCCGACTTGATCCTCTGCCCGACGAAGTCGCGGTAGAAGAGCGTCGCCGCGCTGCTGGGGCGCGCGTGGGCGACGGCGACGAAGCTGTCGTCGGCCGTGGGCACCCAGAGCACGATGTCGGCGAAGGCCAGGTCGGCGAGCAGCTGCAGGTCGCCGACGAGCAGGTGCAGCCATTCGACGTCCGCTTCGTCGGATCGGCCGTGGGAGAGGACGAGGTCACTGAGGGTCGACACCCGACAAGCCTAGGGCGCGGCCGGGCGGTGCACGCCGGGCTCGCTGTCCACAGCTCGGGACGGCCGACGATTATCCACAGTCTGCGCCTCTGCACTCCATGAGCATCCCTCGACTGCTTCGATGAGGTCGTCCTCGCGTGCCGACCCAGCGCGCCCCGCCCGTCGAGCAGAGAGGTGACCCGGACCCGTGAACAGCTCGTCCTGCCCCAGGAGATCGCCGCATGAGCCTTCCCCTCCACGCCTTCGACTACCGCACCCTCCCCCTCGACCCCGAGGCGGCCGTGGAGCGGCTCACCATCGCGGAGTTCTTCGCCCCGCAGCCTGCGACCCGCGCGGAGCTGCCCGACCCGGAGCCCCTGCTCGCCCGGCTCACGCACCTCGTGATCGAGATCCTGGAGGGCTCGCGCGAGATCGACCAGATCGCGCGGTGGCTGAGCGACGAGGTCTACCACCACCTGCAGAAGCGGGTCGTGCTCGCGGCCCGCGCCCGCAGCCTGCGGAAGCGGACGGCGCAGCGCGTCCCGTTCACGGTCGGACGGGTGATCGTCACGGAGCCGCGGGACGGCGTCGTCGAGGGAGTGGTCCTGGTGCATCACCGCGCACGGAGCCGGGCCGTCGCGATCCGGCTCGAGGGCACGGACGCGCGCTGGCGTGCCACCGCGATCAACGTGCTGTGAGGAGCGGGTCAGCGCTCCCGGACGGCCGCACCGGCCGGGAGCACGATCTCCACTCCCCTGTCGCGCAGGGCCTCCTCGAGCTCCGGGGGCGGCGGTGACGAGATGATCCGCGCGATCGAGCTCCGCGACCTCCTCAGGGACGGCTTCACCGCCGCCGACTACGACCACATCGGCGGACTCCCTCCCCAGCCCGGCTCGCAAGCGGTGTGCGCAGCGGTGGAGTCGGCGCTCGAGGCCTGCTGCGTCCCCGGGCTCGTCCTCGAGACGGACCGGCCGACGACGATCGGCCTCGGCGACACCTTCGCCGGCGGCTTCGTCTCGGCCCTCGCGCGCGGCGAGTCCTGACGGCGGGCGAGGCGGGCTCCGAGCCTCCGCAGGAACGCCGACGGCCCCGGACACCCGCTGCTGCGGGACCGGGGCCGTCGGCGTCGTCCGGGGAGGACTCAGCGGCGCTTGGACTGCGCGCGCCGCTCCTCGCGGTTGGCGGGGGCGTCCGAGCCGCCCGGCTTCTGGCCGAAGGCGCCGGTCGTCGGAGTCTCCTCCGCCTCGCCCTCGGGAAGCGCCTTGCGGGCCTCCTCGGCGCGGGCCTTCGCGGTGGCCGCCTGCTGCACCTGTCCGCGCTGGTCGCGGACCTCGACGCCGCCGGTGTCGCTCGGGGCCGAGTAGCTGAGCTTCTCGGCCGGAGCGACCGGCTGAGTGAGGCCCTTGGCCGCGACTCCGGCGACCTCGCCCTGCTTCTGGGTCACCTCGACCTCGAGGTTGAAGAGGAAGCCGACGGTCTCCTCGCGGATCTGCCCCATCATCTGCTGGAACAGGGCGAAGCCCTCGCGCTGGTACTCGACCAGCGGGTCGCGCTGGGCCATCGCGCGCAGGCCGATGCCGTCCTTGAGGTAGTCCATCTCGTAGAGGTGGTCGCGCCAGCGGCGGTCGATCACCGAGAGCACGACACGGCGCTCGAGCTCGCGCATGGCGGGAGAGCCCAGCTGCTCCTCGCGGCGCTGGTAGGCGAGCTGCGCGTCCGAGAGGATCTCGCGGCGCATGAACTCCTTGTTGATGCGGCCGCGGCTGCCCGCCTCCTGCACCACCTCGTCGATGGTGAGGCTGATCGGGTACAGCGTCTTCAGCTCGGTCCAGAGGGCGTCGAAGTCCCAGTCGTCGCCGTTGCCGTCGCCGGTGTGCACCTCGAGGATCTCGTCGATCACGTCGACGAGGAACTTCTGGGTGCGCTCGTGCAGGTCGTCGCCCTCGAGGATGTGGCGGCGGTCCGAGTAGATCGCCTCGCGCTGGCGGTTGAGGACGTCGTCGTACTTGAGGACGTTCTTGCGGATCTCGGCGTTGCGGGCCTCGACCTGCGACTGGGCGCTGCGGATGGCGCGCGAGACGACCTTCGACTCGATGGCGATGTCGTCCGGGACGTTGCCGCGGCCCATGAGCGCCTCGGCGGCGCCGGAGTTGAACAGGCGCATGAGGTCGTCGGTGAGCGAGAGGTAGAAGCGGCTCTCCCCCGGGTCGCCCTGGCGCCCCGAGCGTCCGCGGAGCTGGTTGTCGATGCGGCGCGACTCGTGGCGCTCGGTGCCGAGCACGTAGAGGCCGCCGGCGGCCTGGACCTTCTCGGCCTCCTCGCCCACCTTCTCCTTGACGGCGGCGAAGACCTCGTCCCACGCGGCCTCGTACTCCTCCGGAGTCTCGGAGGGGTTCAGGCCCTTGGCCGTCATCTCGGAGACCGCGAGGAACTCGGCGTTGCCACCGAGCATGATGTCGGTGCCTCGACCGGCCATGTTGGTCGCGACGGTGACGGCGCCGAGGCGGCCGGCCTGGGCGACGATGGCCGCCTCCCGCGCGTGGTTCTTGGCGTTCAGGACCTCGTGGCGCACGCCCTTCTTGGCGAGCAGGCGCGAGAGGTACTCGCTCTTCTCGACGCTGGTCGTGCCGACGAGGACCGGCTGCCCGGCCGCGTGGCGCTCCGCGATGTCCTCGACGACCTGGGCGAACTTGACCTGCTCGTTCTTGTAGACGAGGTCGGCGTTGTCGATCCGCTGCATCTTGCGGTTCGTCGGGATCGGGACGACGCCGAGCTTGTAGGTCGACATGAACTCGGCGGCCTCGGTCTCGGCCGTTCCGGTCATGCCGGAGAGCTTCGCGTAGAGGCGGAAGTAGTTCTGGAGCGTGACGGTGGCCAGTGTCTGGTTCTCGGCCTTGACCTGCACGCCCTCCTTCGCCTCGATGGCCTGGTGGATGCCCTCGTTGTAGCGGCGTCCGGCCAGGATGCGGCCGGTGTGCTCGTCGACGATCAGGACCTCGCCGTTCAGCACGACGTAGTCCTTGTCCTTCTTGAACAGCGCGCGCGCCTTGATGGCGTTGTTGAGGAACGAGATCAGCGGGGTGTTCGCCGACTCGTAGAGGTTGTCGATGCCGAGGTAGTCCTCGACCTTCTCGATGCCGGGCTCGAGGACGCCGACGGTGCGCTTCTTCTCGTCGACCTCGAAGTCCTCGCCCTCGTCGAGGCGCTTGGCGAGGTTGGCGAACTCCGCGAACCAGCGATTCGCCTCGCCCGAGGCCGGCCCGGAGATGATCAGCGGGGTGCGGGCCTCGTCGATGAGGATCGAGTCGACCTCGTCGACGATGGCGTAGAAGTGGCCGCGCTGGACCATGTCCTGCGCCTGCCACGCCATGTTGTCGCGGAGGTAGTCGAAGCCGAACTCGTTGTTCGTGCCGTAGGTGATGTCGGCCGAGTACTGCTCACGGCGCTGCTCCGGGGTCTGGCCCGAGAGGATCACTCCGGTCGTCATGCCGAGGGCGCGGAACACGCGCCCCATCAGCTCGGACTGGTACGACGCGAGGAAGTCGTTGACCGTGACGATGTGCACGCCGCGGCTGGCGATCGCGTTGAGGTAGGCCGGGAGGGTCGCGACGAGCGTCTTGCCCTCTCCGGTCTTCATCTCGGCGATGTTGCCCAGGTGCAGGGCGGCGCCGCCCATGAGCTGCACGTCGAAGTGGCGGAGGCCGAGCGTCCGGCGCGAGGCCTCGCGGACGGCGGCGAACGCCTCCGGCAGCAGGTCGTCGAGGGACTCGCCGTTCGAGTAGCGCTCGCGCAGCTCGACGGTCTCGTTCTTCAGCTCCTCGTCGCTGAGGTGCGTGAAGTCCTCTTCGAGGGCGTTGACGGCCTTCGCGTAGTTCTCGAGGCGGCGGATGACCCGCCCCTCCCCGACGCGAAGGACCTTTTCGAGGACAGAGGCCACGGGGTACTCCAAAAAAGTAGAAGACAGGAGTCGCGCGCCGAAGCGCGGACCGCGACCAGCCTAGCCGGGGCGGGCGGCGAGCGGTCGGGGCGACGCGTCCGCCCTGGGCGGACTCCCTGCCTGGGCCCGGGGTCGGATCTCAGCCGGCGGCCTGCTCGGCGAGCTCGTCGGCCTCGTCGCCGAGGCCGATCACGCCGTAGTCCCAGCCCTTGCGGCGGTAGACCACGCTCGGGCGGTTCGTGTCGGAGTCGATGAAGAGGTAGAAGTCGTGTCCGACCAGCTCCATGTAGTCGACGGCGTCGTCGACGGTCATCGAGACGGAGGCGAAGACCTTCTTGCGGATGACGACGGGGCAGTACGGCTCCTCGACCTCGTCCTCCACCGGCTCCGGCGCCTCCTGCACGGGGATGACGCCCGTGCTCAGCTGCTCCAGCACCGCCGCGTCGGCAGGCTGGATGGCGACGACGCTGAAGTCGTCGGCGGCCGCGTCGCGGAGCGAGGTCGGCCGATGCTGGCCCCGATGGACCTTCTTCCGGTCCTTGGCGCGTCTCACCCGTTCGAGCAGCCGGCCGATGGCGACGTCGAACGCCGCGTACTTGTCGGCTCCGCTCGCCTCGGCCCGGACCACGGGCCCCTTGCCGATCAGCGTCAGCTCCACGCGGTCGCCGCCGGCCGAGCCCTTGCCCTCGGCGTGCCTGCTCGCCTTGATCTCGAGTGCGAGAGCACGATCGGCGAGGTGCGCCACCTTGTCCGACTTCTCCGTCGCGTACGCGCGGAAGCGATCGGTGATGTCGATGTTGCGTCCTGTGATGTCGATGTCCATGACAACCTCCCAGTCGAGTACGGCGTGCCGCCTTTCTCCGGGGCGGACCGTTCACGCCGTGCCCCCACCGTAGACCCCGGCCACCGGATCGTCACCGGGAGTTCGTCCGGATTCTGCTGCTACGTTCCCTCTTCGTTGCGCGGTGCCGGCCAGGGCCGCCGCGGCCCGGACCGTCCCGCCGGCCGCACGCACGGCGCGCCGGAGCTCGAGCAGGGTCGCGCCGGAGGTGACCACGTCGTCGACGAGGACCACCGGCGGCCACGACGAGAGCGGACGGCGGGCGCGGAACGCCCCGTCGAGGTTGCCGCGCCGCTCGATGCGGCCGAGCCCGACCTGGTCGCGGACCATCCGCGACCGCCGGAGAGGACGCGCCGCCCGCCCTCCCGCCGCGGCGACCAGCTGCGCGACGGGATCGGCGCCCCGCCGCACGCGGCCGAGCCAGGAGCCGGGCGGGACGACCAGGATCGCGGGGCTGCCGGCGAGCGCCGCGCCGAGGGCCGGACGCAACAGCGCGCCGAGCGGGGCGAGGCAGGCCGTGCGGCCCTCCTCCTTCAGCGCGACGACGAGGCGGCGCACCGTGCCCTCGTACGGGGCACCGGTGACGACGAGGAGCGGATCGTCCGGCGGCCCGACGACGCGGGTCAGCAGGCAGGCCGAGGCGGCCGCGTCGGCCGAGCAGTCCGGACAGGGCGCCCGGCTCGTCGGCTCTCCGCAGGCGGGGCACTCCAGCGGGAGGAGGACGGCGAGGGCGTCGAGCAGGTGATCGGAGAGCATGCCTCCACGTTCGCCGTCCGGGCCGCGGCGCGGGGGGTGGATCCGTCGGATCGGGACGATCCGCCTGCCCGACGCGCCTGGGGAGGAGCATCCGGAGCGCGCCGCCGTCGGAAGGGCTCGTCGCCGCCGACAGGACCGGTCAGGACCCCATGCCGGTCTGCGCCGCGAGCAGCCGGATGTCCGTCGCGGTCGTCTGCCAGGCCGAGCCCCGCTGCTGCCGGAGCTCCCCGCCCTCGGCGAGGATGCGGATCTGGGTCGAGGTGTTGCCCGCGGCGATCTGGACCGTGCCCGTCGTCGTGCCGAGCGCCGTGGCGCCTCCGCCGAGCAGGTTCATCGTGACGGCGTCCTCCCCCGTCGAGCCGCGCACGACCGACACCACGTCGAGCTCGTCCGTCCAGGCCGCGGCGACCGCGGTCCCCAGGGTCGAGCGGAGGACGACCGGCTCGCCGACCGCCACCGGGTCGCCGTCCCGTGAGCGGGTGATGCCGGCCACCAGCACCGTGGCCTGCTGCCCGTCCTGGGCGAGCGCCAGCATCCGGGTGCCGTCGCGCGACACGGCGATCGAGGCGAGCGACTCGACCTCGCTCCAGGCCGTCGCGACCTGCATCGAGCGCGAGCCGTCCGCGGAGTACGCCACCAGCTGCCCGGGCGAGGCCGACGGCACCGACCAGACGTACCCGAGCGGATCGATGGACGGCGCGACGAGGCCCGACCGCGCGTCGAGGAGGACGTCGGCACCGTTGGGCTCCACGAGGCTCACGCCCGCGGCGGTGAGCACGGCGGCCGATGCGTCCGAGTCGGCCCCGCGCTGCTCGCCGAGGACCGCGGCCCGCGGCTGCAGCGCCTCGATCCGATCCGAGATCCCGAGGCCGGCCAGCCCGGAGGAGCCGAGGAATCCGAAAGCGTCGTCGGTCAGCACGAGCGGCCGGGTGTCGACGCGGGGCGAGGTCGGCAGCCCGGTGACCTCGGAGGGGACGTCGATCGGGTTCTGCTCGACGGAGAGCGCGACTCCGGTGACGTTCGAGACGTTCGCGAGGCTCCGGTTCAGCTGCAGCGCCATCAGCCGCCACTGCGCCGGATCGGCCTCGAGAGCGGCCGGGTTCAGGTCGACCACGGCGCGCTGCGACTCGACCGGGACGGTCTCGGCCGCCAGCGTCGTCCCGGTCGGGAAGGCCGACACGACGGCGGCGGAGTCCCGCAGCCACGGCGTGGGGCCGCGCAGCAGCTCGGTGACGATCGTGGTGCTGGTGGAGCTGTCGGCGCGCGAGGCGAACCAGCGCAGGTCCGGCACGAGGTACTGGTATCCGGGGTCGAAGAAGTAGAGCGCGTGCGTCGAGAAGACCTGCTCGAAGGTGGTGCGGTCGATCACCACGCCGCTCGGCGGCGCGCTGATGCGCCACTCGCCGTTCTCCTGGACGAAGCCGTAGTCGAGGGTCAGGCCGGCCGTGGTGGCGACGTCGGTGTAGACGCCCGTCGCGTCGACCTCGGCGACGGGCGTGATCGTCAGCGAGAGCGTGGATCCCGACTGCGGCGAGGCGGAGCGCTGGCCCTCGTCGACCGTCACGTGCTCGCCCGGCGTCCAGTCGGCTCCGGTGGAGAGGAACTCGCGGGCGATCTTGTAGTTGTTCTGCGGGCTCGACGCGGCGTCGATGAAGCCGGTCAGGATGTCGCGCTGCGACGCACCGACGGCGGGTCCCGACGGGAGGAAGTCGTACTGGAGGTCCTGCGGCGCGGTGTCGGGCCGTCCGACTCCGACGTCGCCGTCCCGCGGGATGCCGGCGCACCCGGCCAGCCCGAGCGCGAGCAGCGCGGCGGCCGCGACGGCGCGGAGGACGCCGCGCCTCACGGGAGCACCCCCGCGGCCCCGACCGGAGGAGCCTGCAGCGGCGGGAGGACGATCGGGCCGCTGTAGGCCTGCTCGCCCGCGTCGACCGGGGGCAGCGGGAGCGGCGAGGCCTCGATCCGCTCGCCGCGGTGCCGGGGCACGGTCAGGCGGAAGCAGGCGCCGCGATCGGGCACGGACCAGACCTGCAGCCAGCCGTGGTGCAGGGCGGTGTCCTCCTGCGCGATGGAGAGGCCGAGGCCGGTGCCGCCGAGCGTGCGGCGGCGGGACGGGTCGGCGCGCCAGAAGCGGTCGAAGACGCGCACCACCTCCTCGCTGCTCATGCCGTGCCCGTAGTCGCGCACCGCGAGGGCGACCGCGCTGGCGTTGCTGTCGACGGTGACGACGACCTCGCGGCCGTCGCCGTGCTCGATCGCGTTGCCCAGCAGGTTGCGGACGATCCGGCGGATGCGGCGCGGATCGAGGTCGGCGTCGAAGTAGCCGCCCGGGGCGGAGAGAGTGAGCCGGGAGCCGTTCGCCTCCGCGATCCCCCGCATCGCCTCGATCTCGTCGCCGGCCAGCTTCACCAGGTTGACCGGCTCGAGCTCGAGCTCGGCCGACCCCGCGTCGTGGCGGGAGATCTCGAGCAGGTCGGCGAGGAGGCTCTCGAAGCGGTCGATCTGGCTGTGCAGCAGCTCGACCGTGCGCTCGGCGACCGGGGCGAAGTCCTCGCGCTGGTCGTACAGCACGTCCCCGGCCAGCTTCATCGTCGTCAGCGGCGTCCGGAGCTCGTGCGAGACGTCCGAGACGAAGCGCTGCTGGACCTGGCTGAGCGTCGCGAGCTCGCTGATCCGGTCCTGCAGGCTGTCGGCCATGCCGTTGAAGGACCGGGCGAGGGTCGCGATCACGTCCTGGCCCCGCTCGGGGATCCGCACGTCGAAGTCGCCGGCGGCGAGGCGCTGGCTCGTCTCGGCCGCGACCCGGACCGGGGCGACGACGATCCGCACGACGACCCAGCTGACCGCTCCGATCAGCAGGATGAGCAGGATCCCCGCCACGTTGAGCACCTGCTGCACGAACTGGAGCGTGCGCTCCGCGTCCGCGAGGGAGTAGCCGATGTACAGCTCGTAGCGCCCGGCCGAGCTCGGCAGCTCGAGGGTCGAGCCGACGAGGATGCCGGGCTGCTGCTGACCGGAGGCGTCGAGCGTCACCGACTGCCAGTACTGCCCGTCGGAGCCCGCCTGCACCCGCTCGCGCAGCGCGTCGCTGATCACGCCGTTCTGCAGCTCGCGGTTGTAGATGTCCTGAGGCGCCAGCGAGGACGCCTCCTGGTCGGGCGAGCGCACGACGGCGATCAGCGCGGAGGAGGAGGCGTCCCGGACGGCGGTGCGCACCGAGCTCATCACCTCCTCCATGTCCTGGCGGGTGGAGACTGTGGCTGCGTCGAGGTATCCCTGCGCGGCCCGGGTCGCGCGCGACGTGTCGCCCGTGACCTGCGTCAGCCGTGACTGGAACAGGTTGTCGCTGATGCTGTACGAGAGGTAGACGCCGGTCGAGCCGATGGCGATGCCGCTGAGCAGGACCGTGATCGCGACCGCGCGGAACTGCAGCGACGTGCGCCACACCCCGAGCACGCGGCGGGGCCACCGGCGCACGTCGGGAGCGGCGAGGCGGGGCACGGTCAGCCCGGGAGGACGGCGCCGGCGCGGTAGCCGACGCCGCGCACGGTCATCACGATGCGGGGGTCGTCCGGGTCCTTCTCGACCTTGGCGCGCAGGCGCTGGACGTGCACGTTCACGAGGCGGGTGTCGGCCTTGTAGTGGTAGCCCCAGACCTGCTCGAGCAGCATCTCGCGGGTGAAGACCTGCTGGGGCTTGGAGGCGAGGGCGAGGAGGAGGTCGAACTCGAGCGGGGTCAGGCCGATGCGCGTCTCGCCGCGGCGGACCTCGTGGCCGGCGACGTCGAGGCTCAGGTCCCCGACCTGCAGCACCGCGTTCGCGGCGGCGGTGGTGGGACGCAGGCGCGTCCTGATCCGCGCGACGAGCTCCTTGGGGTCGAACGGCTTGACCATGTAGTCGTCGGCGCCGGACTCGAGGCCCTGCACGACGTCGGAGGTGTCGGACTTGGCCGTCAGCATGATGACGGGGACTCCGGACTCGGCGCGGATCGCGCGGCACACCTCGATCCCGTCGATCCCGGGCAGCATCAGGTCGAGCAGGACCAGGTCCGGCCGGGCCCGCCGGAAGGCCTCGAGGGCGCCGGAGCCGTCCGCGCAGAAGGAGACGTCGTACCCGTCGGCGCGCAGGACGATGCCGATCATCTCGGCCAGGGCGGCGTCGTCGTCGACCACCAGAATGCGCGCGCTCATCGGTCTGCTCTTCCTCGTCTCGGGTCGCGCCCGCCCACGGCGCGCACGGTGACCCGACCCAGGCTAACCGACGCACCTCTCCGTGGGCGGGGAGCGGGCTCTGCGGGCGAAGGGGGTCCGCTCGGGGGAGGACCCCGCCCGCACGCCTGTGACAGCATGGAGGGGATGACCGACGCAGCTCAGTGGCCCCCGCCCGCAGGGCGTCCGGACGACGCGGCCGTCCCGGCGCAGGACGGCGACCGGCGCAGGCCGCTGCCCGCTCTCGTCGCCCCGGCCTGGTCGCCCGCGCCGCCGAGCGCAGGCCCCGTACCACCCGGTGCCGCCGGGGGCTCCTGGTCGCCCGCCGGCGCCGGCCCCTGGTCGCCCGGACGCCCAGCGCCCGGCTGGACTCCCCCGCCCAAGCCCGGTCTCGTGCCGCTGCGCCCGCTCGGCTTCGGCACCCTGCTCGGCGCCCCGTTCCAGGTCCTCCGCCGCAGCCCCCGCACGACCCTGGGCGTCGCCCTGCTGGTGCAGGGCCTCGGGTCGGTGCTCGCCCTGGCGGTCTACGGCCTGATCGCGGTGCTCGCCGTCGGGCGCATCTCGCAGGCGGAGTCCGCCGACCGCGACGCCGTCGGCGCGGGCTCCCTCGCGGTCGTGGTCCTGGCCGCCCTCATCCCCCTCGCCGTCTCGCTCGCCAGCGGCGCCCTCGTGCAGGGCGTGGTCGTGCTCGAGGTCACCCGCGGCGTCCTCGGCGAGCGGGCGACCTTCCGACAGCTGCTCGCCCGGCTGCGGGGCCGCTTCTGGGCGCTGATCGGCTGGACGGTCCTGCAGGGCGTCGGCTACCTCCTCCTGGTGCTCCTCGCCGTGGCGCTCGCCGTGCCGCTGTTCGTCATCGGAGCGATGGACGGGACGTCGAGCGCGATCGTCGGCGGGATCCTGGTGCTCGTCGGCTCCGGCCTGGTCGCCCTCGCGCTGGGGGTCTGGCTGTCGACGAAGCTCGCCCTGGTGCCGAGCCTGATCGTCGTCGAGCGGCTGCCGCTGCGCCGTGCGGTGGCGCGCTCCTGGCGGCTGGTGGCGGGCGGCTTCTGGCGCACCTTCGGCGCGCTCGCGCTGATGACCGTGATCATCCAGGTCGCCGGCCAGATCGTGGCCACGCCGTTCAGCCTGCTCATCCCGATCGCCGGCGCCCTGATCGCCCCGACCGACCCGGACGCGCAGCTCGTCACCTCGCTCGTGGTGACGATCGCCTCCGTCGCCGTGGGCTTCGTGATCGGCGCCGTCGGCACCGTGCTCCAGTCGGCCGTGACGGGCCTGGTCTACCTCGACCGACGGATGCGCCGCGAGGGCTTCGACCTGGTGCTGATGCGCCACGTCGAGGAGCGCGCGGCGGGCCGCCCCTCCCCCGATCCCTTCCCCGTGCCGGAGCGCCCGTGATCCTCGCCGCGGCCCCTCTCGAGCCCGACGCGGAGCAGGCGCGCCGACTCCTCCTCGAGGAGCTCGCCGACCCGCGCTACCGGGCGGCCGAGCCGACCCTCTTCGACCGGGTGGTGCAGGCGGTGCGCGACTGGTTCGCCTCCCTCACGCTGCAGGGCGACGGCCCGCCGGTGCCGATCGCCGCCGTGATCGGCGTGCTGGTGCTGGTGGCGCTCGTGGTCGCCGCGCTCGTCATCGCGGGACGGCCCCGCGCCGGTCGCCGCAGCACCGTCACGGGAGCGGTGCTCGCCGACGACGACACCCGCTCGGCCGCGATCCTCCGCTCGCTCGCCGAGGCCTCGGCCGCCCGCGGGGACTGGGACGAGGCGCTCGTCGAGCGCTTCCGCGCCCTGGTGCGCTCCCTCGACGAGCGGACCGTCCTGCGGGTCTCGCCCGGCACCACCGCTCTCGGCCTGGCGTCGCGCGCTTCCGCGGCCTTCCCCTCCTCCGCCGCCGCGCTGCGCCGCACGGCCGACGACTTCGACCGCGTGCGCTACCTCGGGCAGCCCTGCGGCCCGGCCGAGTACGAGCGGGTCGCGGCTCTGGACCGCGAGCTCGCCGCGGCCTCGCCGGTCCTGGACGCCCTGGCGGCGCCCCGGTGAGCGCCGACACGGTCTCCAGCCCGACCCTCGGCGCGCTGCTGCGCCGCGGACGGGTGTGGGTGCTCCTCCTCGTGATCGTCGCGGTCGGCACTCTGCTGCTCACCGTCGCGACCGGGACCCGGGTGGCCGCCCCGGACCTCGACGTCGACAGCGCGACCCCGGACGGCGCCCGCGCGCTCGCCCAGGTGCTGCGCGATCAGGGCGTCGAGGTCGTCCGCGCCGACGACCTGGACTCCGCTCTCGCCGCCTCCTCCCCGGACGCGACACTGCTCGTCGACGACCCGGACGTGGCCCTCGACGAGGCCCAGTACCGCCGGCTCGCCCGCGCCTCGGCCTCGCTCGTCCTGGTGACCCCGGGAGGAGCCGCGCTCGACGCCCTGCTGCCGGACGTCCGCTTCGCCGGCTCCCCGGCCGGCGACGGCCCCTTCCGCGCCGAGTGCCCGCTCCCGGCGGCCGAGCGCGCCGGGACGCTCCCCGCCGGAGGGAGCACGTACCGGATCCTCGACGACGGCGACGCGGTCGGCTGCTTCCCCTCAGGCGACGACGGCTTCCTGCTCGTGAGCACCGGGTTCCCGCAGGGCGCCGACGTCACCGCGATCGGCGACGCCGACCTCCTCCGCAACGGCACCATCGGCCAGGACGGCCGCGCCGCTCTCGCGCTCGGACTGCTCGGCGGTGAGGACCGGCTGGTCTGGTACCGCGCCGGAGCCGCCGACTCGGCGAGCACCACCCCTGCACCCGCCGACCTCGCCCCCGGCTGGGTGACTCCGGCTCTCCTGCTGCTGGTGGCCGTGTTCGTCGCCTCCGCCGTCTGGCGCGGCCGCCGGCTCGGTCCGCTCGCGGTCGAGCCGCTGCCGGTCGTCGTGCATGCGAGCGAGACGGCCCGCGGCCGCGCGCGGCTCTACGCGCGCGGAGCCCTCCGGCCCCGCGCCCTCGACGCACTGCGCATCGGCACCCTCCGGCGGACGGCCGCGCTCCTGGGACTCGCTCCGGCGACCGGGGTCGACGAGATCGTCGCCGTCGCCGCCGAGCGCCTCGGCCGCGATCAGGCCGCGCTGCGCCGTCTGCTCGTCGACGACCTGCCGGGCGACGACGCCGCCCTCGTCGCCGCCTCCGACGAGCTCCTCCGCTTCGAGAGCGCGCTCCGCGCCGCCCTCTCCCCGACGACCGCCCGACGACCGGAAGGCCCCTCCCGATGAGCGACACCACCCCCTCCGCCCGCGACGGAGCGCCGGTCTCCGACGACGACCTGCGCGCCGAGCTCGACCGGGTCCGCTCCGAGGTCGGCCGCGCGGTCGTCGGCCAGGACGGCGCCGTCTCCGGGCTCCTGATCGCCCTCCTCGCGGGCGGCCACGTCCTGCTCGAGGGCGTCCCCGGAGTCGCGAAGACGCTGCTCGTGCGCGCCCTGTCCGTCTCGCTCGGCCTCGACACCCGCCGGGTGCAGTTCACGCCGGACCTGATGCCCGGCGACATCACCGGCTCCCTCGTCTACGACGCCTCCACCTCCGGCTTCGCCTTCCGCGAGGGCCCGGTCTTCACGAACCTCCTGCTGGCGGACGAGATCAACCGCACGCCGCCGAAGACCCAGGCCGCGCTCCTCGAGGCGATGGAGGAGCGCCAGGTCAGCGTCGACGGGCGCACCCTGCCTCTGCCGGACCCGTTCCTCGTCGCCGCCACCCAGAACCCGGTGGAGTACGAGGGGACCTACGTGCTCCCGGAGGCCCAGCTGGACCGGTTCCTGCTCAAGCTCGTGCTCGACATCCCGCCGCGCGACGTCGAGGTGGAGGTGCTCTCGCGCCACGCCGCGGGCTTCGACCCGCGCGATCTCGACGCCGCGGGCGTGCGCCCCGTGCTCGACGCCGCTCGTCTGCGCGCCGCCCAGGCGTCGGCCCGGCGCGTCGGAGCCGGCCCCGACGTCCTCGGCTACATCGTCGACCTCGCCCGAGCCACCCGCGAGAGCCCGAGCGTCAAGCTCGGCACCAGCCCCCGCGGCTCGACCGCCCTGCTCGCGGCGTCCCGCGCCTGGGCCTGGCTCAACGGCTACGGCTCGATCACCCCCGACCACGTGCAGGCGATGGTCCTGCCCGTGCTGCGCCACCGCATCCAGCTGGAGCCGGAGGCGGAGCTCGAGGGCGTCCGCACCGAGGCCGTCCTGGGCGGGATCCTGCAGCAGGTCCGCGTCCCGGTCTGAGCCGTGCACCTCACCGGACGCAGCGTCCTCGTCCTCCTCGTCGGCCTGGTGCCGGTCGTCCTCCTGGGCGGCCGCCCCGAGGTCGCCTTCGCCGTGCTCGGCCTCTGGCTCCTGGCCTGGGCGGTCCTCGTCGGGATCGACGTCGCGGTCGCGGGCTCGCCCCGGGCCGTGGTGCTCGAGCGGCGGGTGCCGGACCGGGTGCGGCTCGGCGAGAGGGCCGAGGCGACCCTCCTGGTCACGAGCACCGGCCGCAGGAGGATCACGGGGGTCCTCCGCGACGCCTGGGAGCCCTCGGCCGGCGCCCTCGAGACCCGGTCGCCCCTGCGTCTGCCGCCGGGCGAGCGCCGCGCGGTGACCACGGTCCTGGAGCCGATCCGCCGCGGCGAGCGCCGGGCACTCCACGTCACCATCCGCTCCCGCGGGCCGCTCGGGATGGCCGGCCGCCAGGCGACGCGGGCCGCGCCGGCCGTCGTCCGGGTGCTGCCCGCCTTCCGCTCCCGCCGCCACCTGCCCTCGCGCCTGGCGCGGCTGCGTGAGCTGGAGGGGCGGACCAGCGTGATGATCCGCGGCCAGGGGACCGAGTTCGACAGCCTGCGCGAGTACGTCCGCGGCGACGACGTCCGCTCGCTCGACTGGCGGGCGACCGCGCGGCGCCGGGAGCCGGTCGTCCGCACCTGGCGCCCGGAGCGCGACCGGCGCGTGATCGTCGTGCTCGACACGGGCCGCACGTCCGCCGCACGGATCGAGGACGAGCCGCGCCTGGACACGGCGATCGAGGCGTCGCTCCTCCTGGCGGCCCTCGCGGCCTCGGCCGGCGACCGGGTCGACGTGCTCGCGTTCGACCGCACCCGGCGAGCCCGCGTGCACGGCGCCACCGGCACGGAGGTACTGACCCGCGTCGTGGACGCCCTCGCCCCCGTGCAGCCCCAGCTCATCGAGACCGACTGGGCGGCGGTGCCCGCGCAGGTGCGCACCCTGGCCTCCCAGCGCTCGCTGGTGGTGCTACTCACCGCGCTCGACTCGGTCGGCTCGGCGGAGGGGCTCCTCGCGGTGCTCCCGCAGCTCACCCGCGTGCACACGGTCGTGGTCGCCTGCGCGCTCGACCCCGAGCTGCAGCGGATGGCGGAGGACCGGAGCGACCGGGCCGCGGTCTACTCCGCCGCCGCCGCGGAGCGCTCGCTCGCGGACGTCGACCGGCTCTCGGCCGCCGTCCGCCGTCTCGGCGGGGACGTCGTGCTCGGCAGCCCCTCCGCGCTCCCGCCGGCGCTCGCGGACCGCTACCTCGCGCTCAAGGCGGCCGGACGGCTCTGACCTGCGAGAGGGGCCGTCGTCGGTCCCGGGAGCGCTGATCGACGGCCCCGCTCCGACGGCCGCGCTCGTCCGGCTCGGCTCAGCCGGCCGCGATGCTCCGCGACCCGGCCTCGAACCGGTCGAGGTCGCCCGTCTCCCCCGCCCGCACCGCGCGCCCGCCGACGACGATCATGTAGAAGAGGAACGCGCCGAGGGCGAGCGCCCCGATCCCGATCTTGAGCCACCAGGGCCAGGGTGCCGGAGTGACGAACCCCTCGATCACGCCCGAGACGAGCAGCACGAAGACCAGGCCGATCGCCACCGTGAACAGGCTCCGCGCGTCCTCGGCGAGCGCCTGGCCGCGGGTGCGCGCGCCGGGAGCGATCCAGGCCCAGAAGATCCGCAGGCCCGCGGCCGCGGCGACGAACACGGCCGTCAGCTCGAGCTGTCCGTGCGGCGCGATGTAGAGGAAGAACGTGTCGCCCTCCCCCACATGGAACATCACCGCGATCGACGTGCCGAGGTTCTGCGCGTTCTGCAGCAGGATGTACGGCACGTAGACGCCGACGATCCCGAAGGCCACGCACTGCGCCGCGATCCAGGCGTTGTTCGTCCAGACCTGCCCGGCGAACGAGGCGGCGGGGTTCTCGGAGTAGTAGTCGATGAAGTCGCCCCGGGCGAAGCGCCGCAGCTCCTCGTCGTCGCCCAGCGCGGCGAGCAGGCGCGGGTCGCCGAGGATCCAGAGCGCGTAGAGCGTCGCCACCACCGCGGTCGCGAGGGCGACGGCGAGCGTCAGCCAGCGCAGCCGGTGCAGAGCGGCCGGGAGCGAGAGGACGACGAAGCGGGAGACCGCGGCGAGCGGCTCGTCTCGCGTGCCGGTCAGGCGTCCCCGAGCCCGCGAGAGCGAGACGGCGAGCCGAGTGCCGACGGCCGTCGATCCGGCGGTGGAGGAGATCGTGGCGAGGTCCGCGGATGCCGCCTGGTAGCGCTCGATCAGCTCGTCCGCCTCGGCTCCGGTCAGGCGGCGCCTGCGCGAGAGCTCGTCGAGGCGGGTCCACTGCGCAGTGCGGGCGGCCGAGAGAGCGTCGATGTCCATCTCCTGACAGGATAGCCAGGCACGCCGCCGAGGCCGAGCATCCGGGAGGAGCACCGTGGAGGAGCAGCGCACCGAGTTCGACGACGCCGACCTGGTCACCGGCGAGGCGATCGCGCTCGAGGTGCCCGTCACCTCGTTCGTGCTCCGCGCGGTCGGCGCGATCATCGACCTGATCGCGGAGCTCCTGCTCGCGCTGGGCCTGTTCCTGCTGGTCTCCTCCCTCTCCGGGGACGGCGGCCTGGACCCCGCCGCCTCGGCCGCCGTGGCGATCGCGGCCCTCGTCATCGCCGTGGTGATCGTGCCGGTCACCGTCGAGACGGCCAGTCGCGGCCGCTCGCTCGGGAAGCTCACCGTCGGCGCTCGCGTCGTCCGCGACGACGGCGGTTCCATCGGCTTCCGGCACGCCCTCGTGCGCGGCCTCTCGGGCGTCCTCGAGATCCTGATGACCTTCGGCGGGCTCGCCGCGGTCGTCGGCCTCCTCTCGCGCCGATCGCGCCGTCTCGGCGACGTCCTCGCGGGCACGCACAGCCAGCTCGAGCGCGTTCCCCGCGCGGAGCCGCTGGTCGTCGAGATCCCGGAGCCGCTGCGGGGCTGGGCCGTCACGGCGGACACCGCGCGCCTCCCCGACGCCCTGGCGCGCCGACTGGCGCAGTTCCTCCGTCAGCGCCACGGCATGACGGAGCCGTCGCGCTCGCAGCTCGCCGCCGCGCTGGCCGACGAGACCGCGGTCCACGTCTCCCCGCTGCCCGCCGCGCCCGCGGAGGACTTCCTCCTCGCCGTGGCCGCACTCCGCCGGGCGCGGGAGGAGCGCGCCCTGCTCCTGTCCGACCAGCGCCTCGAGCGGCTGGCCCCCGTGCTCTCGAGCACGCCGCGCGGCTTCCCCGAGCGGCCCTGACGCGCGCGGCAGCGGCTTAGGCGGGCCCCGCGCCGTAGCGGACGGTCTCCCAGCCGCGCGGGACGAGGAGCCGCCGGTCGTGCTCGGCGCAGAGGTCGTAGCCGTGCGGATCCGGCGCAGGACTCAGCGGCCCGACCGCCACCAGCGAGTCGCGGTAGTCGTAGGTCAGCGTGACGACGGCCTGCGCGCGGCAGCCCGTCCGCGAGCAGTGCCGTCCGGTCATCGCCGCCCACAGTAGCAATAGGCTGGAGCCATGCCCCGTGCTCGTCGTTCCGCCGCTCGCCCGACGAGCGGGTCGCGCGGAGGCTCCCGCGACCGGCACGGCCGCGGCGCACGAGGGCCGATCACCGGTCCGCACCTCCCCCTGCTGCAGACCCGCTCCGACTTCTTCGAGGCGACGATCGGCTCGGCCTTCGACTACCTCCGCGGCACCTGGCCGGAGGAGCTCGCCGGCATCCGCGTCGACGTCGCGGCGACTCCCGACGTCGACCCCGACCGGCTGCGGGGCACGGGCATCGCGCGGTGGCGCGTCGACCACGCCGCGCGCCGCATCACGCTCTACCGTGTGCCGATCGAGCGCCTGGCGAAGCTGCACCGCCGCGACGAGTGGCACCAGCGCATGCTGATCGAGAGCTACGTGTTCCGCGCCGTCGCGGAGCTGCTCGGCCGCGACCCGTGGGACATCTCCCCGGACCGCTACCGGCACCCCTGAGGCGCCGGCAGCTCTGAGGCGCCGGCACCGCCGAGGCGCCGCCGCCCCGCGTCTCAGTGCGAGTAGACCGTGATCGGCGAGGAGAGCGGTCCCGGCGGGACGATCGTGTACGAGGCGATCCGCCCGTCGCGCGCGATCGAGACCGAGGCCTGCACGGGCTGGGTGCTGCTGACGACCGCGCCGTCGCCGTCCAGCGGGGTCGCGAGAGCCGCGAACGGGCCGAGCTCGAGCGTGCGGGTGCCGCCCGGGGCCTCGATCTCGACCGAGGCGGTCGAGTCGCTGCCGTTGACCAGGTGCAGCCGCGCGTCGCCCTCGCCCGTGCCGGCGACGCCGAAGGGCGTCGTGGTCGCGGTGCCGGAGGCGAACCAGGCGAAGTCCGTGCCGGCCGAGCCGGTCGAGGTCGTCCGCCCCGCCGCGACGATCGGCTGATCGGCCCGCAGGACGATGCGGTAGGAGCCGTCCGCCAGGCCCGTGAGCGGGACCTCGCCGACGAGGCCGGCGGGGACGACGACCTGGGTGGAGGCGCCCGACCCGCTCGGGTCCTCGTTGGTGACCTCGACCGAGACCGTGCTGTCGGCGTCGCCGGGGGTGAGGATGCGCAGCACGGGGCTGCCCGCGCCACCGCTGCCGTCGTCGCTCGCGGTCTCGGCCGGAGGCGACGTGACGGTGAAGCCGGCGATCACGGCGAGCGTGTCCGGGCCGGCGGAGGGGCCGGTGGTCTCGACGCCCTCCGGGGTGAGGCCGGAGATGGCGCTGCTCTGCATGCTCGCGGCGACCTCGCCGCCGCGAGCGGTCACATGCACGACGGGCTGGACGACCCCGGGGGCGAGCCCCGCGAGCGGGAGCGCGCGGACCGCTCCGGCCGGAACGACGATGCCCGTGGCGCCGGTGGCCTGGACGGTGCCGGTCTCGGAGAAGAGCGTGAGGTCGACGGTGGAGGCGACCTCGCTCGGGTTCGCCAGGATCAGCACGGAGGTGCGCCCGACGTCGGTCGAGCCGGCCACGAGCCAGCTGTCGGCCGAGGGCTCGGCGCAGGCGCGGGCGGACAGTCCGGAGAGGGTGTCCGTGCCGATGGCCTGGACGGTGGCTCCACCGGGAGCGGGGTCGGAGCCCGCGGGCACGCTCAGACCGGTGATGCCGGTGCCCGGTGCGGCGACATCGTCCTCGTCGAGGACCGTGGGGTCCGAGGTGGAGCCCTCGGGCCGGACCGCGGTCGCCGCGCCGTCGAGGGCGCGCAGCTGCTCCGGCTCTCCGGCGTCGATCAGATCGCCGCCGCAGACCAGCGAGCTGTCGGCCGCGACGGGCGTCACGACGACGCCCTCCGCGGCGCTCGAGACCAGGGGGGACGGGAGGAGCTGGGGCACGACCACGGCGGCCGCGGCGATCACGACTCCGGCCGCGCCCACCGCACCGCGCAGGGCCGTCCGGCGCCGACGGGCGGCCGAGGGTGCGCGATCGGGCGTCGAGGCCGCGGCGCGATCGGCGCGGCGCTCCGCGCGGGAGCGGCGGGCGGAGGACTCGGGCATCTGCTTCTCCTGGTCGGCGGGGTCAGACATCGTCGTTCCCGTCGTCGAACTGGCCGGTGGCCTCGCCCGGCTCGTCGTCGATCCCGGCGACCGCGCCGCTGGAGCGGCCCCGCTCGAGGGAGAGCCCGGTGGGCACCGCCAGCAGGAGGGCGACGACGAAGACGAGGAGGAGGGCGATCGTGTAGGCGATCCCGAAGGGCCCGACCACGCCGGACGGAGCGGCCTCGGTGCGGGTCCCCTCGGTGTCGACGGCCGTCCAGAGGAGCCCGTAGCGGGTGTCGCCGACGGCCGAGAACGCCGCGTTGCCGTCGAGGGAGACGGCCGCCCGCGCGCGCACGGCGGCGGCCGCGTCGCCGACCTGGGTGCCGGCCGGCTCGGTCAGCACGACGAAGCGCACGCCGAGGCTCTCGAGCGCGGAGGGGACGTCGTAGCCCGTCCGCGAGACGAGGTTGCCCGCCAGCTCGTCGATCGCGTCCGTGCTCTCGGCGCCGGTGTTCGCGAGGGTCGACTGCTGGTCGAGGGTCGCGCCCGCTCCGCGCTCCAGCCGGGCGAGGACGCCGCCGTCCGCCTGCGGGACGAGCACGATCGTGCCCACCCGCGGGTCGTTCCGGGCCTCGGCCGCCACGTAGGCGGGGAGCGAGCGGTCCGACGTGGTCGACACCGACGTGCCGGCGCCGGTCGGGAAGGCCACCGCGAGCGGACCGACCAGTGCTGCCGCCGCGGCCGTGACGACGAGCGCCGGCACCACGCGCACGGAGCGCACGGCGGCGAGCGAGAGCGACGCGCCGATCACCAGGCCGAGCCAGTAGAGGCTGAGACCGGTGCCGCTCCAGACGGAGACCGCCTCGGAGCCGGTGGTCGCGACCTGCACGCCCTGGGCGAGCGAGGCGGTCACGAGACCCGCCGCCGCCACGCCGACTCCGCCGAGGGCCGCGAGGTTGTTCGGGAGGAGGAGGGCGGCCAGCGCCGCGACGATCAGCGGCACGACGAGCACGGCCGTGACCAGCGGGGCGGCGGAGGCGCCGATCCCCAGACCGCCGAGGAACGCGAGCCATCCGTCGGGCAGACCGGCCGGGAAGCCGGCGAGCAGCGCGACGAGGTCCGACTGCGCGGAGGGCAGCGGGACGCCCGGATCCGCGAGGACGCCGAGCCAGTCGCCCCGCGGTGCGCGGGCGACCACCAGCGGGAAGAGCAGGACGGCCGCGGGGATCGGCAGGCCGAGGAAGCGGCCGATCCGCCGCCCCGAGGTGGCGACGACGACGAGCCAGATCACCAGGAGCGGCACGGCCAGCACCGGCGCGCACGCCACGACGGCCGCGGCCAGGATCGAGGCGCTCGCGGAGGCGGACCAGGAGCGGTACGCGCCGAACCCGGCGAAGAAGAGCCAGGGCAGCAGCACGTGCATCAGCAGCGGGGCGGGGCGCCCGTCGGCCTGCGCGGCGAAGAAGGCGGGAGCGAGGATGTAGACGAGGGCTCCGGCGGCGCGGGCGGTCGCGCGCGGGGTGAGCCGGGCGATCATCAGCCAGGCGCCGAGGGCGGCAGCGGGGAGCGCGACGAGGTAGAGCAGCACCATCGAGTAGCTGGGCGACCAGAAGGTCAGCGAGCCGAGCACGGCGAGGACGGCGGCGAACGGGTCCGCCGCGCCGATGAACCCCGAGCCGAGGTCGCGCCAGCCGTAGGCCGCGTTGCGCCACAGCTCGCCGACGGTCGGCGAGAGCGTCAGCAGACCGCCGCCGCTGAGCGCGGGAGCAGCGAGGAGCGGCGTGTAGACCACCAGGCCGGCGAGCGCGGCCATGAGGACGACCCACACTCCCCCGCCCTGGAAGAAGTGCAGCGGATGGCGGTCCCGCCCGGCCTGCACGCGCACGGCGTCGTGGCGCACCGAGCGCAGCTGCCGCACCACGTCCAGCGGGATGCGCAGCGGCGCGACGGCCTTCCAGCCCACGTTCTTCGATGAGCGGAGAACGGTGCGGGCCCGCAGCACCTTCGTCCCCCCGAAGGCGACGACGAGGGCCGCCAGCAGCTCCCCTCCGACCAGCCCGGGCTGCTTGCGCAGCAGGCGCACGACTGCGCGGCCGATCGCCAGGGGGACGAGCGAGAGCCAGTGCAGGAGGAGGAGCGCGACGGGCGCGTAGGCGAGCCGGCGGTGCAGCTGCGCGGTGCGGTGCTGGCGCGCGCGGCGCCGCTCCCCGCTGTCGATGCGGCGGCCGTCGGGGCGCTGCAGCCCGATGCGGGCGGTGGTGACGCGGGCGTCCGGCACGCGGCTGACCCGGTGCCCGGCGAGCCGGGTGCGGATCGAGAAGTCGAGCGCGTCGTCGACGACCGGCAGGCCGGGGTCGAATCCGCCGAGCTCCTCCCAGAGGGAGTGGCGCACGAGCATGCCGCCGGCGGCGACGGCCAGGACGTCGGGCGTGGAGTCGTGCTGGCCCTGGTCGAGCTCGTCCTCGACGAGGTGGACGGTCGTGCCGTGCTTGGTGATCGACTCGCCGTAGCTGCGGATGTAGCCGGAGCGCGTCCAGTCCATGATCTTGGGGCCGGCGACCGCGACGGAGGGGGCGACCTCGACGGCTCCCAGCAGCGCCGCGAGGGCGCCGGGCTCGGGGGCGGAGTCCTGCGCGAGCAGCCACAGCCACTCGTCCTCTCCGGCCGGCGGCTGCATCACGCGGACAGCGCGGGCCACGGCCTGGCCGAAGGGGAGGTGCTCGGCGACCTGCACGAGCTGCGTCGGACCCCAGGACGCGAGGAGCTCGTCGGTCGTGTCCTTCGAGCCTCCGTCGACGAACACCGTCGCGTCGGGCTGACGGGTCTGCGCCCGCAGGGCCGCGAGGGTTCGTTCCAGATAGGCCGCGCCGTTGCGCGCGACGAGGACGGCGGTGACTCGTGGATACATCGCGGACCACCCTAAGCGATGCCGCCGCGCCGCCCGCCTGCGGCTCGCCGCCCCGTCGGTCGGGTCGCGGTGACGAGGGGCTAGGCCCGGCGGCGCAGCTTCCGGCGCTCGCGCTCGGAGAGGCCGCCCCAGATGCCGAAGCGCTCGTCGTTCTCGAGCGCGTACTCGAGGCACTGCGCCCGGACCTCGCACGAGGTGCAGATCTTCTTGGCGTCGCGGGTCGAGCCGCCCTTCTCGGGGAAGAAGGCCTCGGGGTCGGTCTGCGCGCACAGCGAGTCGACCTGCCAGGAGAGCGCGCCCCCCGGCGCCTCGGTCGCGGTGTCGATACCGGGTCGGACCCCGGGCACGCCCAGACGGACCGGATCGACGAACCAGTCCTCGGGGACTCCGGAGTGCTGTTCCGGAAGCGTCATGCCGTCTCCTACCCCGCCTGCGAACCGATGATCGGCGGCCGCTCCTCCCGGAGCCGCTGCCTAGGTAATTACAGCGGTGTCATTCGCTCAGGTCAAGTCGCGGACCATAAACCCTCAACCCGCCGTGGAGGGTTCACGACACACCGGCGTGTCGCGAACGTGAGATCCGATCAGGCCGTCGCGGCACTCCGTGCGCGCCAGGCGCTCTCCACCATCTCGGCGACGGTGTGCCGCATCTCCCAGCCCAGGTCGCGGGCCGCCGTCTCACCGGAGGCGACGATGCGGGGCGGATCGCCCGGCCGCCGCGGGGCGACCTCGGGCGTGAAGGCGATGCCGGTGCTGTCGGCGATCGCGCGCATGATCTCCCCGACGGAGGCCCCGGATCCGCTGCCCAGGTTGTAGACCGGGTCGATCGGCTCGCCGGCGGCCAGGCGGCGCGCCGCGGCGACGTGCGCGAGCGCCAGGTCCGCGACGTGGATGTAGTCGCGGACGCAGGTGCCGTCCGGTGTCGGGTAGTCGTCGCCGTTGATCCGGGGCGTGCGGCCGTCCAGCAGCGCCTCGAAGACGAGGGGGAAGAGATTGTGGGGGCTGGTGTCGTAGACGTCCGGGTAGCCGGACCCGACGACGTTGAAGTAGCGCAGGGAGGCGTGCCTGACGCCGTGCGCCCGCCCCGCGTCCGCGAGCAGCCACTCGCCGATCAGCTTCGACTCGCCGTAGGGCGACTCCGGGCTCTTGGGGGTGTCCTCGGTGACGATCTCGACGTCGACCGCGCCGTAGACGGCAGCGCTCGAGGAGAAGACGATCGAGGAGACCCCGGCGCGCTCCATCGCCGCCAGCACGCGCATGGTGCCGGTGACGTTCTGCTCGTAGGTGTGCAGGGGGCGCTGCACCGAGACTCCGGCGTACTTGAACCCGGCGACGTGGACGACGCCCTCGATGTCGTGCTCGGCGAGCACGCGGTCGAGCAGGGCCTCGTCGAGGATCGAGCCCTGGTGGAACGGGACGCCCTCGGGCACGAACGACGCGTGCCCCGAGGAGAGGTCGTCGAGGACGACGGGGTCGATGCCCTGCTCCGAGAACGCGCGCACCACGTGCGCCCCGATGTACCCGGCTCCCCCGGTGACCAGCCATGCCATGTGGATCCTCCTCGGTGCGGGCCCGCGACTCCGCGCGCCGGAAGACACCCTAGCGGCGGGGATCGACGGCGTGGACAGGCCGGATGACGACGGGACGCGATGTCCTGCCGCCGTGCTCCGCTCCGTCGCCCTCCTCGCCCTGCCCGGCCTCGCGCCGTTCGAGTTCGGGGTCGTCTGCGAGGTGTTCGGGATCGACCGCGGCGCTGACGGAGGG
Organism: Rathayibacter sp. AY1D9; assembly: GCF_002932395.1. Classification (NCBI taxonomy): domain Bacteria; kingdom Bacillati; phylum Actinomycetota; class Actinomycetes; order Micrococcales; family Microbacteriaceae; genus Rathayibacter; species Rathayibacter sp. AY1D9. The sequence goes on along the minus strand of NZ_PSVQ01000001.1, from coordinate 45,437 downwards.
CCCGCCCTCGACTTCCGGATCGCCACTCCCGATCCGGGCCGCGTCCGGACGAGCCTCGGATTCGACCTGCTGATCGCCGATGGTCTCGACGCGGCCCGGGACGCGGACCTGATCGCCGTCCCCGCCCACGGCCGCGGGCCCGCCGACGAGCGGGTCCTCGACCTCCTCCGCGAAACTCACGAGCGCGGCGCGTGGATCCTCAGCGTCTGCAGCGGGGCCTTCACCCTGGCGCAGGCGGGCCTGCTCGACGGCCGGCGCGCGACCACCCACTGGATGCACGCCGCGGAGCTCGCCCGGCGCTTCCCCTCCGTCACGGTGGACCCGGAGGTCCTCTACGTGCAGGAGGGGCGCATCGTGACGAGCGCGGGCACCGCGGCCGGCATCGACGCGGCGCTGCACGTGGTGCGCGAGGAGCTGGGCGCGACGGCGGCGAGCGTCGTCGCCCGGCGGATGGTCGTGCCCCCGCAGCGCCACGGCGGGCAGGCGCAGTACCTGCGGACCCCCGTTCCCGAGGCGCGCGCGGACTCGCTGGCCGAGGTCACCGAGTGGATGCTGGAGCACCTCGACGAGGACCTCTCGATCGAGGCGCTGGCCCGTCGGGCCCTGATGGCCCCCCGCACCTTCGCGCGCCGCTTCCGGGCCGACCTCGGCACGACTCCGCTCGCCTGGCTCACCCGCCAGCGCCTCCTCCGGGCGCAGGTGCTGCTGGAGGAGACGGAGCTGACCCTCGAGGCGGTCGCCGCGCGGGTCGGCTTCGGCACGGCTGCGGTGATGCGCCACCACTTCACGCGCGTCCTGCGGACCACGCCGGCGGCCTACCGCCGCACGTTCGCCGCCTGAGCGGCCGGCACCGGGATCGCTGGAGGGATCAGACCGTCGCGACGAAGAGCGTGCCCCGTCCGGTGACGGCGAGAGTGCCCTCCGACGGGGTCACGAACACGCTGCCGCCGCGCTCGACGCGGACCGAGCCCTCGGCGCCCTCGAGCGAGAACGAGCCCTCGGTCGCGATCGCGATGGCGGGTCCGTGCAGGGCGACGCGGGCCGGCGTCTCCGACTCCGGCTCCACGACGGCGAGCACGAAGTCGGGGACGTCCGGACGGTAGACGCGCACGCCCGGTCCGGCCTGCTCGGCCGGGAGGTAGGGCACGGGCAGCGGCGAGAACTCGAGCACGCTCACCAGCTCGGGCACGTCGATGTGCTTGGGTGTGAGGCCCCCGCGCAGCACGTTGTCGGAGGCGGCCATCAGCTCCACGCCCGTGCCCGCGAGGTAGGCGTGGATGTTGCCTGCGGGCAGGTAGAGCACCTCGCCGCGGGCGAGGCGGACGCGGTTGAGCAGGAGCGAGAGCACGATTCCGGGGTCGCCCGGGTAGCTCTCGGCCAGGTCCCGGACCGTGGTCGTCTCGAGGCGGTCGTCGCCCGCGGACGCCGCGACGACCGCGGACACCAGCGCGGCGACCTCCGCACGGTCGCCGTCGGCGAGCAGCCACGACACGGCGCCGCGGAGGACCTCCGAGGGCTCGCCCTCGAGCGTCCGGGCGAACCGCGCGATCGCGGCCGCCTCCTCCGCCGGGGCGCGCCCGGCCAGCTCGGCGAGCAGCGCCCGGGCGTCCGCCGGCTCACGGAAGCCGCAGAGCGCGTCGAAGGTCTCGCTGAGCGCGTAGATCAGCTCGGGCTTGTGGAACGGGTCCTTGTAGTTGCGATCGGCGGCGTCGCGGGGGATGCCGGCCTCCTCCTGCTCGACGAACCGGCGCCGGGCCCGCTCGGACGAGGGGTGGGCCTGGAGCGACAGCGGCCCGCCCGCCGCGAGGATCTTGAGCAGGAACGGCAGACGGGGAGCGCCCGAGACCGGATCGACCGACCCCTCCACTCCGGCGAGCGCCGCCTCGGGGTGCTCGGCGATCCACTCGGCGAGCGTGCCGGCGCCGACCGGGGCGGGGTCGAGGACGCGCGCGGGCGAGCCCGGGTGCGCGCCGAGCCAGAGCTCGGCCTCGGGGGCGCCGGAGGGCGCGGTGCCGAGGGCCTCCGAGATGCCGGTGAGCGAGCCCCAGGCGTAGTCGCGGGGGGTGTTGCCGATCGGGATGAACACGGGAGCGCTGGCCTTCCGTCCGAGGGGTGGGTCCGAGCCGCTCAGCCGGACGCGCCGGGGCCGCTCCGCTGCGACGCTAGCAGGATCCACAACGCGGGCCCGGGAGGAGGGCCTGCCTGTTGGTGCTCTCCGCCAGAGGACGCGGCACTCGCAGGCGCGCTTCGTACGCTGGGAGTCGCAGCGCTGTCGCCGTCGGAGCGGTCGCCGTGCCGCATCCGACGAGCGAGGGAGCACAGAGCATGGACAGCACGACCTTCGAGACCCTGGGGGCCGACTTCTACGGGTTCGAGGCGGCGCTCACGCCCGCCGAGAAGGAGCTGCTGGTCGGCGTCCGCGCGTTCCTCGAGGAGCAGGTGCGGCCGATCGCCGACGAGTACTGGGAGCGCGCGGAGTTCCCGCGGCAGCTGATCCCCGCGATCCACGCCACCGGCGTCATCGGCCTCTCCTGGCCCGAGACCCGCGCGATCGAGAACTCCGCCGTGTTCCGCGGCTGGGTGGCGCTCGAGCTGGGCCGGGTGGACGCGGGCATCGCGACCTACGTCGGCGTGCAGAACGGCCTGGTGATGGGCACGGTCGGCGTCGCCGGCTCCGAGGAGCAGCGCGCCGAGTGGCTGCCGAAGCTCGCCTCGGGCGAGGTCGTCGGCGCCTTCGGCCTCACCGAGCCGCACTCCGGCTCCGACTCCGCCCAGGGCCTGCGCACCACCGCCCGCCGGGACGGCGACGACTGGATCCTCGACGGCGAGAAGCGCTGGATCGGCAACGCGACCTTCAGCGACGTGACCGTGATCTGGGCGAAGGACGCGGAGGACGGCCAGGTGAAGGGCTTCCTCGTCCCCACCTCGACGCCGGGCTACCGCGCCACCGCCATCGCGCGCAAGCAGAGCCTGCGCACGGTGCAGAACGCCGACATCGTGCTCGAGGGCGTCCGCGTCCCGGAGTCGCTGCGCCTGCAGGGCGCGAACTCGTTCCGCGACACCGCGAAGGTGCTCCGGCTCACCCGCGCCGAGGTCGCCTGGCAGGCCATCGGCGTCTCGATCGGCGCTTACGACGCGGCGCTGCGCTACGCGAAGGAGCGCGTGCAGTTCGGCAAGCCGCTCGTCGGGCACCAGCTGGTGCAGGACCTCCTGGTCAAGAGCATCGGCAACATCACGGCCAGCATCGCCCTGGCGACCCGCGTGTCCGAGATGCTCGACGCCGGCGAGCAGCGCGACGAGCACTCCGCCCTCGCGAAGGCCTACGCGACGGCCCGGATGCGCGAGACCGTCGCCTGGTGCCGCGAGGTGATGGGCGGCAACGGCATCGTCCTCGACTACGGCGTCGCCCGCTTCTTCGCCGACGCGGAGGCCCTCTACTCCTACGAGGGCACCCGCGAGATGAACACGCTGATCGTCGGCCGCTCGATCACCGGCACCGCCGCGTTCGTCTGAGCCTCCCCGGCCGGGGAGCGAGCGGCGGCGCGCCCGGCACGCCGCCGCGCCGCCCCCGCTCCCTAGACTGGTCGCCATGATCCGACGCGCCGCCCCCGCCGCTCCCCGAGCGCTCGCGGTGGCGGTGCTGGCCGTGCTGCTGGCCGGCCAGTCGCTGCGGAACCTCGCCGGATGGTGGGGCTGGGGCGTCGTCGTCGCGCTGCTCCTGGGCGCCTCGATCGCCGTGCTCGTCCGCGCCCGCCCCCGCCCGCGCTGGGCCCGCACGCCGAAGTCGCTGGTCCTCTTCCTCGGGCTCGCGGTGCTCTCGCTGCTGTGGTCCGCCTATCCGGGAGCGAGCGCGATCGGAGTCACGGCGCAGCTCGCGACGACGCTCGGCGGCGTCGTCCTCGCCGTCACGCTGAGCAGCCGGGAACTGCTCACGGCTCTCGGACGGGCCCTGCGCCTCTCCGTCGGCCTCTCGCTCCTCTTCGAGCTCGTGATCGCGGTCGTCGTGCAGCAGCCCGTCCTGCCGTTCGGCGTCGAGCCTCCCGCCGACGGACCGACGCCCGATGCCTTCTACTGGTCGCAGGCCGCCCTCTTCACCGGCGAGCCCGTCCAGGGGATCGTCGGCAACCGCAACCTCCTCGGCTTCCTCGCCCTGCTCGGCCTGATCGTGATCGCGATCGAGCTGGCGGCCCACTCGATCCGGCGCCGCTGGGGGGCGGTCTGGGTCGCCCTGTACGTCGCGACCCTCCTGCTCACCCGCTCGGCGACCGTCCTGCTCTGCCTCGTCGCCGTCGTCCTCGCGGCCGCGTTCGCGCTCTGGGCTCGCCGGAGGGGCGAGTCCCGCCGCCGTCCCGTCTACCTGACCGCCGCGGGGCTGGCGGTGGCCGCCGTCGCCGGAGGCGCCGCGGGCTGGGGCGCCCTCCTCGGCCTGCTCGGCAAGAGCGAGGACGCCACGGGCCGCCTCGACATCTGGGACTCGGTGATCGCGCTCACGCTGCAGCGCCCGGTCCTCGGCTGGGGCTGGGTCAGCTACTGGGCTCCCTGGGCCGCCCCGTTCGACACCCTCGCCGAGCGCAAGGGCGTGCTCTACCTGCAGGCCCACGACGCCTGGCTCGACGTCGCCCTCCAGCTCGGAGCGGTCGGCCTCGTCCTCTTCGCGGCGCTCGCCGTCTCGACGCTGTGGCGCTCCTGGTTCCGCGCGGTCGACCGCCCGCGGCGCGACGCGACCTCGACCCTCCCCTACACGGCCGTCAGCCTCGCTCCGCTGCTGATCGTGGTCGCCCTCCTGGCGCAGTCGCTGTTCGAGAGCCGGATCCTGATCGAGGGAGGCTGGCTGCTCCTCGTCCTCTTCGCGGTGCAGACCAAGCGACCGGCGACCGAGACGCCCGAGGTCCTCGCCGCGACCCCGCTCCCCCTCGCCGACGCCTCCCCGAGGCGATGAGGCCCCGCCGCCCCTCGCTCCCCGCCTCCGTCGCCGACGCGACGGCGTCCCCGCAGTTCGCGGCGGCCCTCGCGCAGACCACTCTCGTCACCGTCCTCTGCGCCCCGGCGGTCCGCGGGCTCATCGGCTGGCCCGGCTACATCGCCGCCGTCGCCACGCTCACCGCCCTCGCCGCGGTCATGCTCGTCCTGCGGCGCGGGCGGCTCGACTGGGAGGGCCTGCTGCCCACGAGCATCCTGGTGTTCCTCGGCTGGATCGCGCTCAGCGTGCTGTGGAGCGACTACACCTGGGCCACGGTCTCGAGCGTCGTCTACCAGTTCGCCCTGGCGTTCCTGGCGATCGCGATCGGCCTCACGCGCGACATCATCCAGATCATCCGCTCGGTCGGCGACGTGCTGCGGGTCGTGCTGATCGCCTCGCTGGCCGGGGAGGTGCTCTCGGGGGTGCTGATCGACCAGCCGCTGCGCTTCCTCGGCGTGGAGGGCCTGCTCGCGGTCGGCGGGCCGATCCAGGGACTCGTCGGCACGCGCAACCAGCTCGGGCTGGTCTGCCTGCTGGCGATCGTGACGTTCTCGGTGGAGCTGATGACCCGCTCCGTCGCCCGCGGGCCGGCCGTCGCCTCGCTCGCCCTCGCCGCGGTCACCCTCCTCTTCACGCGCTCCGCCGTGAGCGCGGGCGTGCTCGCCGTGGCCGTCGTCGTCGCCCTCGCTCTGCGCTGGGTGCGCCACGGCGACGGCACCCACCGCCGTCGGCGGCAGTTCGCGGTGCTCGGCGTCGCCGCCGCGGCCTCCCTCACCGTGTGGCTCCTGCGCTACCGGGTGATCGAGCTGCTGAACGCGGGCAGCGAGTTCGAGTTCCGGCTGCGGCTCTGGCAGCAGGTCTGGCGCTTCACGGACCTCGCTCCGATCGTCGGCTGGGGCTGGGTGGGCTACTGGCGGCCCGACCTCTACCCCTTCATCGCCATCGACTACCTCTCGGGCCGCCCGCACTCGTCGAGCCTCAACGCGCTCTTCGACGTGGCCCTGCAGGTCGGCGCGGTCGGGGTGGTCCTCTTCGTCGTGCTGATCGGCCTCGCGCTCTGGCGCTCCTGGCTGATCGCCTCCGAGCGCAAGGCGGTCGTGCACGTCTGGCCGGTGCTGGTGCTGACCGTGCTGATGGTCACCGCGCTGGCCGAGAGCTCGATCCTGCTCGACGCCGGCTGGCTGCTCGTGGTGCTCTGCGCGATGCGCGCGGCCCAGGGACTGAGCTGGCGCCGGCTCCTGCACCCGCGGGACTGACCGGACTCCTCAGCGCCCGCGCCGCCGCGCCACCTGGCGGAGCACGGTGAGGTGCTCCTCCCGGCAGCGCTCCCAGCTGAAGGACCGGGCGCGCTCGACGCCGAGCGGGCCGAGCTCGCCGGTCCGCTCGATCGCCTCGAGGATCCCGTCCGCGATCGAGCGCGGCTCGAGCGGATCGACGTAGACCGCGGCGTCCCCGCAGATCTCCGGGAGCGAGCCCGCGTCGGAGGCGGCGACCGGGCATCCCGACGCCATCGCCTCGATGGGCGGGAGGCCGAAGCCCTCGTAGAGGCTCGGGAACGCCAGCACCGCGGCTCGGCGGTAGAGGTCGGCGAGCTCCTCCGGAGTGACGTGGCCGCGCCACTCGACGAAGTCCGGCAGCGGGCCGAGGCGGTCCAGGTCCCCTCCTGTCAGCACGAGGCGGAGGGCGTGCCCCTCCTCCCGAAGCAGGCGCACCGCCTCGAACAGGCGGGCGTGGTTCTTGTGCGGCCAGGCGCGCGCCGGGTAGAAGACGAAGTCCTCGCGTGTGCCCAGATTCGCGACGAAGCGCCGGGTGTCCACGCCGAGATGCGACACGTGGATCCGCTCCTCCGGGATGCCCAGCAGCTCGACGATCCGCCCCTTGGTGAAGGCGCTGATGGTGATGACCGCGTCGGCGCGGCGAGCGGTCGCCTCGTAGGCGAGCCGGCGGAAGACGCGCTCGACGCGGGGGAAGAGGTGCGGGAGGTCGCGGTGCTGCAGGTCGAACAGCATCTGCACGTGCCCCTGCCGCCGCGACGGCCACGGGAGCGGGACCGTGAACGGGAAGTAGAGCACTGCGTCCCGGCCGAGGCGCCGGCGCAGGCGCGGCGTGCGCAGGAGCGCCTGGAGCATCCCCACGGCCCGGCGGCGGTGGCCCGCCCCGCTGACGACCCCCTCGGCCACGACCTCGGGCACGCCCTCGCTGAAGCCGCGCGCGTTCTCGGGGACGAGCACCTGCACGTCGGGCCCCTCCTCCCCCGGCCGCGGCGCCAGGAGGCGCGTGAGCGCGCGCGCGTAGGTCTCGCCGCCGCCCATCCCGCCCGGGTCGACGGTGAGCACGGCGAGCGTGACGGGGCGGAGTTCCGGCATGGCGTCCAATCGGTCCGAAGCCCGGCCAGGATACCGGCGGGCCGCACCGCTCCCGGCGCCCGGCCGTGCCCGTGGGTAGTATGTGTCCCGCTGTCATCGACCCCGACGAATTGGACCACCACGTGCCCCGCGCTTTGATCACCGGAATCACCGGCCAGGACGGCCTCTACCTCGCCGAGCTCCTCCTCTCGAAGGGCTACGAGGTCTTCGGGCTCGTCCGCGGGCAGAACAACCCCAAGTACGAGCTGGTCCGCCGCACCGTGCCCGAGGTGACCCTGCTCACCGGCGACCTGACCGACGTGTCGAGCCTGGTGCGCGTGCTCGCCGCCGCCCAGCCCGACGAGGTCTACAACCTCGGTGCGATCTCGTTCGTCGCCTACTCGTGGGAGAACGCGTCGCTCACCACCGATGTGACCGGCAAGGGCGTGCTCAACATCCTCGAGGCGACCCGCCTCTACGCCGGCTCCGACATGTCGCGCGTGAAGTTCTACCAGGCCTCCTCCTCCGAGATGTTCGGCAAGGTCCAGCAGGTCCCGCAGAGCGAGGAGACGCTGCTCTGGCCGCGCTCGCCCTACGGAGTGGCCAAGGTCTTCGGCCACTACATGACCATCAACTACCGCGAGTCGTACGGCATGCACGCCTCCTCCGGCATCCTCTTCAACCACGAGTCGCCCCGCCGCGGCCCGGAGTTCGTCACCCGCAAGATCAGCCTCGCGGTCGCCCGCATCAAGCTCGGCCTCCAGGAGACGCTGGAGCTCGGCAACCTCGACGCGAAGCGCGACTGGGGCTTCGCCGGCGACTACGTCGACGCGATGTGGCGCATGCTGCAGCAGCCCGAGGGCGACGACTACGTGGTCGCGACCGGCGAGACCCACGAGATCCGCGAGTACCTCGACATCGCCTTCAACCACGTCGGCATCGAGGACTGGACCCCGTACGTGACCCAGAACCCCGCGTTCATGCGTCCCGCCGAGGTGGACCTGCTGATCGGCGACCCGGCGAAGGCGCGCGACGTCCTCGGCTGGGAGCCGAAGGTCTCGTTCCCCGAGCTCGTGGCGATGATGGTCGAGAACGACCTCGCCGAGCAGTCCGCGCTGATCAAGTAGTCATGCCTGCCGCTCTCGTCACCGGAGCGAGCGGTCAGGACGGGGGCTACCTCGTCGAGCGCCTGCTCGCCGACGGCTGGGAGGTCTCCGCGCTCGTGCGCGGGACCGACGACGCCGCTCTTCCCGCCGCCGTCCGCGCCTTCGAGGGCGATCTCCGCGACGCCTCCGGCCTCGGCCGTATCGTCGCGGAGGCGCAGCCGGACACGGTCTTCCACCTCGCCGGCCTCTCCTCCGTCGCGCTCTCGTGGAAGGAGCCCGTGCTCACGGCCGAGGTGACCGGCACCGCGGTCGCCGCGCTCCTGGAGGCCTCGCTGGCGCTCCAGGAGTCGGCGGGCCGGGAGGTCCGCTTCGTCCAGGCCTCCTCCTCCGAGATCTTCGGGGCCGCGACCGAGAACCCGCAGACCGAGCGGACCCCGATCCGCCCCGTCTCCCCTTACGGAGCCGCGAAGGCGTTCGCGCACCACCTCGTCGCGGTCTACCGCGGCCGAGGGCTCCACGCCTCGTCCGGCATCCTCTACAACCACGAGTCGCCGCGTCGGCCGCTCGGCTTCGTCACCCGCAAGATCACCTCCGGAGTCGCGGCGATCGCGACGGGCGCCGAGTCGGAGCTCTCGCTCGGCAATCTCGACGCGCGCCGCGACTGGGGCTGGGCTCCCGACTACGTGGACGCCCTCGTGCGCGCCTCGCGCGCCGAGGAGGCGGGCGACTACGTCGTGGCGACCGGAGTCGCGCACTCGGTCCGCGACTTCGTCCGTGCCGCCTTCACCGCGGCCGGCATCGACGACTGGGAGCAGCGGGTCACGATCGACCCGCGGTTCGCGCGCCCCGTGGACGCCCCCGAGATGCGCGGGGACGCCTCCCGGGCCCGCGAAGTGCTCGGCTGGGCGCCGACCGTCGGCTTCGAGGAGATCGTCGCCCGCATGGTCGAGAACGACCTCGAGCTGGCGCGCCGCTCCAACTGAGCCGCGCGCACCGCGTGCAGAAGGCCCCCGCTCCTGGAGCGGGGGCCTTCTGCACGCGGTGGGTCGAGGACGCCTAGGCGGTCGCGTCCGACTGCTCGGCCCGGCCCCGCTCGTCGACGCCCTCGCCCTCGACGAGGTACGACCAGACGCGGGCGGCGTACTCGTCCCAGGTGCCGCCGTCGATCGCGAGCGCTTCCGCCGAGAGCCGCGCGTGCAGCTCGTCGTCGGTCAGCAGCCGCTCGAGGGCCGCGGCGATGTCGTGGTCGTCGTGCGGATCGACGAACAGCGCGCCGCCCGAGGCGGAGACCTCGTGCATGCTGCCGAAGCCGGAGGTCACGACCGGGGTGCCGACCGAGATCGACTCCACGATCGGGAGACCGTAGCCCTCGTTGATCGAGGGGAACACCGTGCACCGGGCCAGGCGGTAGGCGCTCCAGAGCAGCGCGTCGGTGATCTTGGAGAGCGAGCGGACCGGACGGCCCTGGCCCTCGAGGACCTCGAGTCGGTACTCGAACTCGGCGCTGCTCCAGGCGTTGCCGCCGATGAAGACCAGGCTGAAGCGCACGCCCCGGCGCCAGAGCAGCTCGGCCGCCTGGAGCACAGCCAGGTGGTTCTTCCGTGGCTCGTGGCTGCCGACGCAGACGACGAGCGGGAGGTCGCCGGTCACCAGCGAGCGCGCGGCGGTGGCCAGCTCCTCGTCCGAGACGCTCTCCGGCTGCGAGGGCAGCAGGATCGGCCGGATGTCCGGCCCCTGCATCCCGACGCTGCCGAGCATGTGGCGCCAGCCGGAGTACTCGGTCGCGGCCGCCTCGGAGATGGTCGCGATGCGGTCCATGTGCGACACGGCGACGAGCGTGCGCGAGAAGGCGGCGCTGATGCCGGTGCTCGCCGTCTCGGCGGTGGTGACCGGCACGCAGTCGAAGCCGATGGTGCCCGTGCGGTTGCCGCTGAACTCGGCCAGAGCGGAGACGCGCGACGTCCGCTCGTCCTCCACGGCGAGCTCGGGCAGGAGGTAGGTGCCCTGCCACGGGACGATCACGCGGGAGCGGTCCTCGGCGGCGTCGGGCACGTCGCCCGAGACGGCGTTCCGGCTCTGCTCCGGGGTGAGCATGACGAGCGACTCGTGGGTCGAGTCCCAGCCGGCGAGCAGGATCTCGTGGTCGCGCGTCCATCGGACGAGGCTCTGGCGCACCACGCGCTGGATGCCCGTGGCCAGCCCCGTGCGCGCGGTGTGGTGCACGTCGACGACGACCGCGCCGACGACCACCTCGACCTCGGGGTGGTGGAAGCGGGCGAAGACCCGGTTCGAGGCGATGGTGGACGCGGCGTGGGTGAGCAGACCGGCGGTGCCGTCCAGCCGGGCCCGGCGGCGGCCGTCGACGACGTCCTCCCGGCGCGGGAGCGTGCCGCGGAGGACGGCGAGCACCAGCCAGACCTCGCGGTCGGTGGGGGCGGGCAGCAGAACGCTCAGCTGTCCGGTGAGGGCGTCGACGCTGCCCAGCGGCTCCACGGAGGGGGCCAGGGTGCGCACCAGGGTGGCGAGACGGTCGACCAGGTACTGCTTAGAGCGCACGGGGCGCCTCCTCGTGCTCGATGAGGGCCGAGGGGCCGATCAGGGCGGCCCACAGCTCCCGGGCGTAGTCGTCCCAGGTGCGCTCGGGCCGCTCGGCCGCCTCGAGGCGGAGCTCGTCGACGAGCTCCGGCGACGTCAGCAGGCGGCGCATGCCGTCGGTGATCTCCTCGTCGGACTCCGGGTCGATCAGGACGCATCCGCCGTGCTCGGCGATCTGCGCCGTGCTGCCGTAGCGCGAGGTCAGCACGGGGAGCCCGATCGACAGCGCCTCGGCGACCGGCAGGCCGTACCCCTCGTGCAGCGACGGGAACGCCAGGAACAGCGCCTCCCGGTAGCTCGCGATCAGGACGTCGTCGTCGGCTCCGCGGAGCACCTCGACCGGGCGTCCGGCGGCGACCAGCTCGCGCACGCGGGGATCGAAGACCTGGTGCGCCCACGGGTTGGCCCCGCCGATGAAGCGGACGCGGAAGCGCAGGCCCTCGCGCCAGAGGACCTCGGCGGCGTGCAGCACCGCGAGGTGGTTCTTGCGGGGCTCCTGGCTGCCGACGCAGAGCACGAGCGGCAGGCCGGACGCGCTCCGGCCCTCGGAGCGCAGGCCGTCCGGGAGCTCCACGGGCAGCGGGACCGGGACGACGGTCGGGCCGGTGAGGCCCTGAGCGGGGAGCGCGCGCACGAAGCCCTCGAACTCCAGCGCGGCCGCGGCGCTCACCGTGGCGACGCGCTCGGCGTGCTTGACCACGGAGAGGAAGTTGACGAAGCGCACCGTCTCCTCCGGCGGCACCGTGTCGGCGCTGACGACGGGGATCGCGTCGTGGCCGAGGACGACGACCTCGTTGCCGGAGTACTCGGCGAGGGCCGCGAGCGGCCCGCACTGGTTGTAGTCGGGCACCGAGGGGATGACGACGACGCTGCGGTAGGGCACGACGAACTCGATGCGCTCCGGATCGCCGTGCTCCCAGTCGCGCCGCCCGGCGGAGGACCAGTCGACGACGCGCTCGTGCTCGATCGCGCTCAGCCGCCGGAAGGACATCGATCCGTGGACCCAGGCGACCGGGACGATCTCGTGCTCGGCGTCCCAGCGGGACACGGTCTGGCGCACGACCCGCTGGACGCCGGTGTTGTGCCCGTGGCGGGCGGGGAAGTCGACGTCGATCAGGACGGCCCCGGTGACGACCTCGACGCGGGCGTCCAGATCGGCGAACCCGGTCGCGGTGCGGGAGCCGGCCTCGAGGAAGATGCGCAGCGCCGCCTCCTCGGAGGCGAGCTCGAGGGCGCGGCGGAACCAGTCGAACAGCTCGCTCGTCGGGTACGCGGCCGTGAACGACACCAGCGCGACCCAGGTCAGCTCGTCGTCCTGGCGCGAGCGGATCTCTCGGGCCACCTCGTCGAGGTACGGGCCGGGCCCGCGGGTGCGCAGCGAGGCGCGGCGCTCCGCGTCGAAGAGGAGCGCGCCGATCTGCTCCAGGCGCTGCAGCATTGCCTCCGTGCGGTGGGCGCGCGCGGCGGCCGAGCCGGCGGCCGAGACCTGCGACCGGTCGCTCATCGCGCCCGACCGGACAGGCGGCGCTTCACGAAGCGCGCGCTGTGGCCGACGGCGCCCGACAGCCCGAGCTGCTCGACGCGGATCTGGAAGGTGCGCACCAGGCGGAGCGGCTTCGTCACCCGCCAGGAGAGGGTGCGCTCGAAGCCGGAGGCGGTCACTCCGCCCACCTGGATCCGCTCGACCCACTCGTCGAAGGGGTCGTTGAGGAGGGAGTCGACCTGCGCGCGCAGGCGGGCGAGCTCCTCGTCCGGGGACTCGGGCTCGGCGAGACGGGGCTCCACCGGAACCCCGGACGTGCGCGCGGGCTCCGCCGGGACGGCTGCGGGAGCGGCGTCGCCGACGGCCGACTCGAGGCTCGGGTCGGGAGCGGGAGGAGCGTCCTCGCCCGTGCCGCCGAGGACGGGGGCGGGGTCCCCAGCGCTCTGCGGCGCCGGGTCCAGGGGGACGTCGGAAGGCTGCGTGGGCATGGCGAACACCTCGTTCGTGTCGTTCAGTCGGCGAGCGGGAGCAAGACTACCCGCCATGCGCCGCGCACCGGCACGCCAGCCAGGGGGCTCCAGGGTGGGCCGCACGTATAATGATGCGGTCCGTCGCCCGGCGGAGGCCGAGAGCTTGGAGTTCCATGCCCAGCAAAGCTGTGGATCGCGCGCGCGCGATCGCCGACGAGCCGTTCCAGATCGCCGGCACCACGTCGGCCGTCGGCGGCGGCTCGGGCGGCTTCGTCGCCTCCCTCGCCGAGATCCTGCGGCACCGCGAGCTGCTCCGCCTGCTCGTGGGGCGCGAGCTGAAGTCGCGCTACAAGGACAGCAGCCTGGGCTTCGTCTGGAGCCTCGTCCGGCCGCTGATCATGCTCCTCATCTACTACGTGGCGATCGGCCAGATCCTCGGGGCCTCTCGCGGCGTCCCGAACTTCGCGATCTTCGTCTTCTCGGGGCTCACCCTCTGGGGCCTGTTCAGCGAGATCGTGACCGCGGGCACCACGTCGATCCTCGGCAACGGCGGACTGATCAAGAAGGTGTACCTGCCGCGGGAGATCTTCCCGGTGGCGGCCATCGGCTCGGCCCTCTTCAACTTCGGTGTGCAGTTCGTCGTCCTGATCGCGGGAGCCGTCCTCACGGGCTCGCTGATCTTCGGCGTCCAGCTCCTCTACATCGTGCCCGCGCTGGCGATCGTGCTCGTGTACGGCCTCGCGCTGGCCCTGGCCCTCTCGGCCCTCAACGTCTACCTCCGCGACGTCCAGTTCCTCGTCGAGGTCGGGCTGCAGATCTTCTTCTGGCTCTCCCCCATCGTCTACGCGTGGAACTTCGTCGTCGCCGCCTCCACCGGAGCGGGCCACGGCTGGGCCGAGCAGCTCTACCTGATCAACCCGATCTCGAACGCGATCCTCGCCTTCCAGCGCGCGATCTGGGGAGACGGCTCGCGCGTCAGCATCATCGACGGCAACGAGATCGCCCCCCAGGTGTGGCCGCCGGACATGGAGCTGCGCCTTCTCATCGTCCTCGTCGTCGGGCTGGTGTTCGTGTGGATCGGCCACCGGATCTTCCGCCGCCTCGAGGGCAACTTCGCCCAGGAGATCTGATCGTGACCCTCACCAGCAAGCAGGAGTCCGTGCCCGCCTCCTCCGGCACCCCGACCGTCGTCCGGGTGCGCAACGCCTCCAAGCGCTTCGTCATCCGCAAGGACAAGTCGTTCAAGGAGCGGATCGTCAACTTCGGCCGCGGGCGCAAGCACCGCGACGAGTTCTGGGCACTCCGCGACGTCGACCTCGAGATCCCACTGGGCTCGACCGTCGGCCTCATCGGCGCGAACGGATCGGGCAAGAGCACGCTCCTCAAGCTCATCGGCGGCATCGTGCAGCCGACGACCGGCACCGTGGAGCGCCGCGGACGCCTCGCCGCGCTCCTCGAGCTCGGAGCGGGCTTCCACCCCGACCTCACCGGGCGCGAGAACGTCTACCTCAACGGCGCGATCCTCGGACTCTCGCGCAGCGAGCTGGACAGCAAGTTCGACTCGATCGTCGACTTCTCCGAGATCGCCGAGTTCATCGACACCCAGGTCAAGTTCTACTCGTCGGGCATGTACGTGCGGCTCGCCTTCGCTATCGCGATCCACACCGATCCCGACCTGCTGCTGGTCGACGAGGTGCTCGCCGTCGGCGACGAGCCGTTCCAGCGCAAGTGCATGGACCGCATCCGCGCCTTCCAGCGCGCGGGGAAGACCATCGTGCTGGTCACCCACTCGCTCGAGCAGGTCGGCGAGCTCTGCGACCGCACCATCGTCCTCGAGAAGGGCACCGTCGTCTTCGACGGCGAGACCTCCGAGGGACTCCAGGTCCTCCGCGAGAGCTTCGAGGACCGTCGGGCCGCCCGCCAGGAGCGCGAGGCCGAGGCCGCCGAGGCCGCGGACGAGCCCGCCCCCCAGCTCATCGAGATCCTGGGCTGCCGACTGCGCGGCGGATCGATCGAGCACGGCGGCACGGTCGTCCGCAGCGGCGAGACCCTCGAGTTCGACGTCACGGTGCGCACCAGCCGCCCGGTCGACGACTGGAACATCGGCATGGGCATCGACACCCCCCTCGGCCAGCGCGTCTTCGGGACGAACACCGAGCGCATCGGCACGCCGCTGAGCGCGGTCGACGGAGAGATGACGGTCACGTTCACCCTCCCCGACCTGCACCTCGGCGCCGGCAACTACGCCGTGCACGCCTCCTCGGCCACCTTCTCGCAGGGCGAGACCATGCGGATCCCGGTCGCCGCGACCTTCACGGTCGAGCGGGCCTCCGTGCACGACGGCGTCGTCGACATCGACTCCACCGTCCGCCTCAGCAGGCCGTGACCGCGCGGCGCCGCCGCCTCCTGGTCGACGCGACCGCCCTCGCGGCGCCGCGCCTGACCGGGGTCGGCCGCGTCCTGCTCGGCCTGCTGCACGCGCTGGACACCGACGCGACCGCCGCAGAGGTCGAGGTGCTCCTCGTCGTCCCGGCGAGCGAGGCGGGCTCGCTCGGGCGCTTCGGCTTCCGTACGCTGCGCGTCCGACCGGTGCCGCTGCCCCGGCCGGTGTGGAGCGCACTGACCCGAGTGCCCGCGCCGGGGATCGACCTCCTGCTCGGCCGCGGCGCCTACTTCTTCCCGAACTTCCGGAGCTGGCCGCTCGCCCGCTCCCGCTCGATCACCTTCGTGCACGACGTCTGCTTCGCTGTGATGCCCGAGCTCGTTCCGCGCGAGCGCCGAGAGCTGCTGTCGCGGTCCGTGCCCGGGTGGATCCGGCGCAGCGACCTGGTCCTGACCGGCACCCCGTCCTCCGCGGCCGAGGTCGAGAGCGCTCTGGGCGTCGATCCGGCGCGCGTCCGCGTGCTGCCGACCACGATCGACGCCGACCTCTTCCATGCCCGCGGCGAGGAGGAGGTGGCGCGGGTCCGCGCGGAGCACGGGCTCGGGTCCTACCTGCTCTTCGTCGGATCGATCGAGCGCCGCAAGAACCTCGTCACCCTGGTGAACGCGTACCGGCAGGCCGAGCGGCCGGAGAACCACACCCTGCTCCTGGTCGGCGGGGACGGCTGGGACAACGAGGACGTCCACTCCGCCGTCGCCCGCGCGGTCGCCGCAGGAGCCGACGTGCGCTTCGCCTCCTCCTACGTCGCCGACGAGGATCTGCCGGCCCTGCTCACGGGCGCCGACGCCGTCGCCATGCCCTCCTGGCACGAGGGCTTCGGCCTGCCCGCCCTCGAGGCCGTCGCCTGCGGCACTCCGGTGCTCGCGGCAGACATCCCCGGCCTCCGCGACGCGCTCGCCGGGCGGGAGTCCGCCGCCGTCTTCATCGACCCGGCGGACCGCACCGGGTGGTCGGCCGCGATCGGAGAGGCGCTGCGCCGTCCCCGGCGACTCGCACCGGAGCCCATCCCGGGGTGGGACCGCACCGCCCGGCGCCTGCTCGAGCTGGCCTTCGACGACCGCTGATCAGCGCCGGGTCGTGAACAGCAGCCAGCGCCCGGAGGCGGAGGCGACCTCGGGCTCGACGTCCCCCGTCGCCGCCTCGACGTAGGCCCGCCAGCCGTCGGGGTCGTCGGTGTAGCCGGCTGTGTCCACGTAGACGGCGCAGGCGCCGCTGCCCGCCACCGCGTCGGCGAACTCCGCGGGGTCGTCGACGTCGCCCCAGACGTCCCAGCCGTAGGTGCCCTCCACAGCCCCGTAGCTCCAGCGGAGGCGTCCCTCCTCGGTCGCGAGGTAGGGCAGTGCCTCGTCGTAGTCGGAGAGCGCTCCGATCCGCCCGCTGTCGGGGAAGCTCTTCAGGGGGAGCTCCACCACTCCGCAGCCGTCGTCCAGCTGCGCGTCGGCCTCCGACACGAACGAGCGCATCTCGGAGTCGTCGGTCGGAGCGATCGGCACCGCGGCCGATACTCCGGCCAGCTGATCGACCACGGCGACGGCGGCGAGCAGCGCCGCCACGAGGATCCGGACACCGCCACGGGCCGTGATCCGATCGAGCAGGAGCGCGAGCACGCCGAGGACGAGGACCGCGATGACGATCGACATCCGCGCCCACGCACGGATCGTCGGCCCCGCCACCAGCGAGACCACAACGCCCAGGCCCGTCACCGTGTAGAAGAGGAGCGCGGCCAGTGTCGCCACGGCGAGGACGCGCACGCGGGCGTCCGAGAAGAACCGGCCGACCGCGGTCGCACGGAGCGCCCGTCCGCCGCCGAGCGCGGAGATCGGGAGCGCCACGAGCGTGATCAGGAGCGCGACGCTGGCGAGGATCGAGAACCCGGGCGGCTCCGTCGTCGGCGCCACGCCGGACTGGCCCGCGTAGGTGTTGAGCAGGCCGTACCCCTGCGGCAGCCCGGTCCCCGACCAGGGCAGGCCCAGCAGCACGAGCTTGCCGGCGTAGGCCTCCGACTCCCCCACGGTCCGCGACGTGAAGTACGGGCTGTAGCGCTCCCCGAAGTCGAGCGAGAGCAGCAGCAGCGAGAGCCCGACGAACACGCCGAGCGCGAGGATCGGCACCGACGAGACCGCGAGCACGCGCAGCCGCTCGCGGGAGAGGAGCCCGGCGGCCGTGCTCACCGCCCAGGTCGCTCCGAGGACCAGGACCGCGAAGACGTAGTAGTAGCCGCCCGTGCTCGCCACCAGGAGCCCGAGCACGACTCCCGGGACGACGGAGCGCAGTACGCGGCTCCTCCGCGTCGCGCCCCGCTCGGCCCAGGCTCGGAGAGGATCGGTGCGCGGTCCGGCGACCATCAGCACCATCACGCCCAGGAGCGGGATCGCCCAGTAGTTGGCGAGGAACGCGTGGCCGAATCCGATCCGGAGGAAGTGGTACGGCAGCAGCGACAGCAGGACCGCGGAGAACGCCGCGACCCAGGGCCGCGTGCGGAGGGCGCGGAAGAACACGTAGCCGGTGACGGCGACCGTCGCGAACGTGCCCAGGTAGAAGACGTTCAGGAGCGTCGTCCCGTCGCGCACCACGAGGGCCAGGACCGACACGGCGAGGGCGGAGGCGACGTCGAACTGCGCGCTGAAGAAGGCGTTGAACCCGTCGGGGAAGCCGAGCGCCGCGTTGCCGTCGAACGGGAACGCCTGCGTGGCGCTGGTGAAGAGCGTGTAGTGCAGGATCTGGTCGTCGCCGCCCACGGTCCAGCGGGCCGTCAGGTCCTGCGGCCCGATCCCGAGCGCGAGCACGGCGGCGACGACCGAGACGAGGGCGGCGACGAGGGCCCACCCGAGCTCTACGAGCGTCCGGCGCCGCCGACTCGCCGTCCGCGGGCCGCGCACGTCAGTAGCCGCGCTCACGGCGCTGCTCCTCCACGCTGGTCTGGACGATCCGGTTCAGCTCGGTCTCGCCGTCGGTGCCCGCGTAGTCGTAGATGTCGAACCCCCCGCAGGCGACGATATCGGAGGGAGCGCCGAGCGTCCCGCGCGCGAGCCCCGCCCAGTCGGGCGAGCGGTCGGCCAGGACGAAGCTGTACTGCCGGTCGCGGTAGTCGCTCAGGTTGTTCATCCACAGCTGCACCGTGAAGTCGAAGTTGACCTGCTGGACGTGCAGCGAGGCCGGCCCGTAGAGGTCCAGCGGCCGCGTGGACCAGAACGAGCCGACGCCCGCGAGCTCGCGGCCGTCGATCCAGCGCTCCAGGCAGTCGGCGTCCGGGTCCGATCGCGCCTCGGCCGCCGCGGAGGCGACCGCCGTTGTGGCCGGCACGGCGGCGACGACGAGGCCTGCGGCGGCCAGCGGAGCGACGACGCGGACGACCGGCGCCAGCCGCGTGCCCGCAGCACGCCGGTGCGCCGCCGCGGCGCCGATCAGGGCGATCACGACCACGGTCGCGGTCACCGGGATCGGCATCAGGTAGCGGCTGACCGAGCTGCCGGTGAAGACCTGCACCACCAGGAGCACCGCCGTCTGCGCCGGCAGGAACGCGCACACCGCGAAGCGCGCACGGGCCGCCTCGTCGAGGGCGGCTCCCCGCGCCAGTCGGGCGGCACCGGCCACGACGACGGCGAGGGCCGCCAGCAGCAGCAGACCCAGCAGCGCCACCTCGAGCTTGCCGATCAGCGGCGCCTTCAGCACCAGGAACTGCACGATCAGGTCGTCCAGTGCCGTCCCGGCGAGCGGCAGCCGGAGGTACCCGCCGGCGTCGGTCCCGATCAGGAAGCCGAGCGGGACCCGCAGCGCGGCTCCGAGCGCGGCGGCCCCGAGGACCGTGCCCGCGACGATCATCACCGCTCGGGGAGCAGCGAGAGCGAGCACCAGCAGCACGACGAGGACCACCAGCAGGGGGCCGACGAACTGCACCAGGAGGAGCGGATCGGAGAGGGTCGTCGCGGCGACGGCCGCCCCGACCAGGAGCAGCGGACGCGCGGCCGGACGGCGCTCGCGCAGTGCGCCCAGAGCGACGGCGAGCCCGGCGAGGCCTGTGAGCACCGCGCCGTAGTAGTAGGTCGTGAGGAGGAAGGTGGTCGCCAGGGCCCCCTCGTTGTTGAGCGCGCGGCCCTCCGTCAAGCAGAGCACCAGCAGCACGGCGATGCCGGCGAGCGCGGCCGCGGGCCGCAGCCGGCGGTGCCGGTCCGCGACGAGCCGTCGCGCGAGCATCCGGAGCACGCCGTAGAGGAGGACGACGTTGAGCACGGCGTTGACCGCGAGCGCCGCCGCGGGATCGCCACCGGTCAGCAGCCACGCGACGCCGAAGACGGGGAGCTCGGGGAAGAGGAAGAGCTGGCTCGTCATTACCCACGCCGCCGGGCGGCCCTCGGTGAAGGACTGCAGGATCAGCGGCAGCGCCAGCGAGTCGCCGTCGCGGAAGAGCAGCGGCCGCCACGGCGTGCCGACCATGAATCCGAGCACGAGCAGGGTCCCGCTGACGACGACGGCGAGGGCGGCGAGCTCGAGGAGGGCCCTCCGGGTCCGAGGGGATCCCGTCGGACCCGCCGTCACCGGTGCTTCCCGCCGAACCGGATGGCCAGGACGAGCAGGAGGTTCTTCAGGAGGGTGTCGCTCGGGATCTTGGAGTTGCCGACCGTGCGGTCGAGGAAGACGATCGGGATCTCCTTCACTCCGCGGGCCCGGCGCAGCGCCCGGTACTTGAGCACGATCTGGAAGCCGTAGCCGGCTGCGCGGATCGTCTCGAGGTGGAGGGTGCGCAGGAGGTCCGCGCTGAAGAGGTTGAAGCCGCCGGTCCAGTCGGTGATCTTCGAGCCAAGGAAGAGGCGCGTGTAGAGGTTGCCGCCACCGCTCAGCAGCTTGCGGTCGAGCGTCCAGTCGGGAGTGCCCCCGCCCGCGATGTAGCGGGAGGCGACCACGAAGTCGGCGCCCGCGCGCACCTCGCGGAGGAAGGCGTCGATGTAGTCCGGGTCGTGCGAGAGGTCGGCGTCCATCTGCAGCAGGTAGTCGTAGCGGCGCTCGGCCGCGAGGAGGTGCTGGAAGGCCCAGATGTACGCCGCGCCGAGCCCCTCCTTCTTCTCGCGCGACAGCACGAGGACCTCGAAGGTGTCGGATCCGAGCTCGGCCGCGAGCTCGCGCGCGCGGTCCGCGGTGCCGTCGGGGGAGCTGTCGTCGATGACGGCGACGGTCACGTGGAAGTCGGGGTTGCGGGACGCCGCGAGCGCGACCCGCGGCAGCGCCGTCGCGATGTTCGCGACTTCGTTGTAGGTGGGGACGACGACGGCGAGGGAGCGCATGAGGCGGGGAGGATCCGTTCTTCCGGTGCACCGGCTGACCGGTGAGAGCCCTGCGAGTATAACGAGGCGGTGCTCGCGAGCCTCCGAGCGCGCCCCGCGGCCCGCCGCCCCGCCCGCGCAGTCTCTCAGGAACATGGCACCGGCCGTTCGACCGCCCGGCAGGGCTCCGCGGTTACGATGGACGACAGTGCACGGCGGTTCACCCCTTGTTCGCCTGCCCCGATGGACGCCCGTCGGAGCCCGACGGTCGGGCATCGACGCCAGAGGGGGACGGGAAAGAGCACCGCAGATGAAGAGACTCCTCGAATCGCAGAAGGTCCGCTTCCTCATCGCGGGCTGCACCAACACGGCGATCGACTTCCTCATCCTCAACACGCTCGTGCTCCTGCTCGGTCTGCCGACCCTCGTCGCCAACGTCTTCTCCGTCCTGGTCGGCATCACGATCTCGTACGCGCTGAACCACTTCTTCGTCTTCCGCCACCCGGGCAGGGTCTCGGTCGCCACGTTCGCGAAGTTCTTCCTCGTCACCGGGTTCAGCTCGCTGGTCCTGCAGTCGGCGATCATCTACGGCTTCGAGGTCTTCTTCGACACCCGCTTCGGCAACTCGCTGCTCTTCCTCCCCAGCTCCGGCGAGAACGCCTTCCTCGCGATCAACATCGCCAAGGCCGTCGCCGTCCTCGTGGGACTGGTGTGGAACTTCTGCATGTACAAGTTCGTCGTCTTCCGCCGTCCGGCGCACGATGCGCTGCCCGCGATCGAGACGGTCTCCCCCGCCGCCGTGGCCGTCAGCACCGAGCCCGTCGACATCGTCCGCTGAGGGCCGCAGGCTCCCGGGCCCCGCTCGAGCCGCGTGCTAGCCTCGTCGAGTTCTTCCGACGGGGCACTCCTCCCGTCGACGCCGCACCACCCGGAGGCTCCCATCGCCCGCTCGACGTTGCCCATCGCGGTCGTCGTCGTCACCCACTTCTCGGGTGAGGTCCTCCGCGCGTGCCTCGAGTCCGTGCCGGAGGCGACGGAGCACGACGTGCGCATCGTGGTGGTCGACAACCTGACAACGGACGACTCCGTCCGCAGCGTCGTCGAGCGCCTGCCCCACGTCGAGTTTCACGAGACCGGGCAGAACCTCGGCTACGGCCGGGCCGTCAACTACGCGGTCGACCGCCTCGGGCCCGAAGTGGAGTGGATCCTGGTGACCAACCCGGACACGGTCTTCCTCCCCGGCTCGATCGACGCCCTCTACGCCGCCGCGACGGCGGACGACCGGATCGGCTCGATCGGGCCGCGGATCCTCGACTCCGACGGCACGATCTACCCCTCCGCCCGCGCTCTGCCCTCGCTCGGCACGGGCGTCGGGCACGCCGTCTTCGCCCACGTCTGGCCCGGCAACCCGTGGTCGGCGACCTACCGGCGCTCGCGCGCGGTCGAGACCCTCCGCCACGGCCGGATGGAGGCGGGCTGGCTCTCCGGCGCCTGCGTGATGGTGCGCCGCACGGCCTTCGAGGAGATCGGCGGGTTCGACGACCGCTACTTCATGTACTTCGAGGACGTCCAGCTGGGCGACTCGCTCGGACAGCGCGGCTGGACCAACGTCTACCTCGCCGACGCGGTCGTCTCCCACCTCGGCGGGCACTCCACCCGCCTGGCCTCGGCGCGGATGCTCGCGGTTCACCACCGCAGCGCCTACCTCTACCTCGCGCAGAAGTACGGCGCCTGGTATCAGGCGCCGATCCGCGCGGCGGTCCGCGCCGGGCTGGGCGCCCGGGTCGCGCTGATGCGCCTGCGCTCGAAGAGCTGATCCGCTCCGATCGGGCGGGCCGCCCGGCCGGCGCCGGGCGGCCCGCCCACCGGATCGGCGGTCAGGACGCGGAGTCGAGCTCCGTGTAGAAGGCCCGCGCCTCGTCCCAGGTCGGCAGCAGGCCCTGCGCCTCGGCCTCGGCCAGCGTCGGTGCGTCGGTGTCCTTCGGCGAGAGGAGCAGCTCGCCGGCCTCCTCCGGGAAGCGCAGGCCGATCTGCTCGTCGAGCGGGTCGATCCCCTTCTCCCGCACCGGGTCGAAGGTGGCGTTCACGAGGTACGAGACCACGGCGCCCTCGGTCAGCGCCACGAAGGCGTGCGCGACGCCCTCGGCGATGTAGACGGAGCGGCGGTCGACGTCGTCGAGCAGGATCGACTCCCAGCGCCCGAAGGTCGGCGACCCGACGCGCACGTCGATCACGTAGTCGAGGACCGCGCCGGAGAAGCACGAGACGTACTTGGCCTGCGACGGCGGGATCTGCGCGAAGTGGATGCCGCGGACGGTGCCGCGCCGCGAGACGGAGGTGTTGCCCTGCCGCAGCGAGAGCGGGTGCCCGACCTTCTCGGCCAGGCGGTCGAAGCGGTAGAACTCGTAGAAGACCCCGCGATCGTCGGGGAACTGGCGCGGAGTCACTTCGTAGACGTCGGGGATGTCGAGCTCTCGGATCTGCACGGTCGCCAGTGTAACGACGGCGTGTCACGGGCCCGCGACGCCCCTCTGCGCCACCCGGCGGCGTGCCGGAGCGCCGACCGTCGGCCGACGGACCGCTCGGGCATGATGAGGAGGTGACCTTCCTCCTCACGGGCGCCTCCGGCATGCTCGGCACCGACCTGCGCGCGGCCCTCGGCTCCCGCCCCAGCACCGCCCTCGGCCGCTCCGACCTCGACGTGACCGACCTCGACGCCGTGCGCGCCGCCGTCGCGGGACACGACGCCGTGGTGAACTGCGCCGCGTACACCCGCGTCGACGACGCCGAGACCGACGAGGAGGAGGCGCACCGCGTCAACGCCGTCGGAGCGCGCAACCTCGCCCTCGCCACCGCCGAGAAGGGAGCCGCACTCGTGCAGGTCTCCACCGACTACGTCTTCGACGGCTCCGCGACGACCCCCTACTCCGAGGACCACCCCCGGAACCCGATCTCGGCCTACGGCCGCACGAAGGCCGAGGGCGAGCGCCTGGTGCTCGAGGCCAACCCGGAGCGCGGGTACGTCGTCCGCACGGCCTGGCTCTACGGCGAGCACGGCGGCAACTTCGCTAAGACGATGGTGCGACTGGCGGGCGCGCACGAGACGCTGACCGTGGTCGACGACCAGCACGGCCAGCCCACCTGGACCGCCGACCTCGCCGCGCGCCTGATCGAGCTGGTCGACGCGGAGGCCCCGGCCGGCGTCTACCACGGCACCAGCTCCGGCGAGACGACCTGGCTCGGCTTCGCCCGTGCCGTCTTCGCCAAGGCGGGCCTGGATCCCGAGCGCCTGCGCCCGACCGACAGCGGCTCGTTCGTCCGCCCCGCTCCGCGTCCGGCCTACTCGGTCCTCGGACACGACGGCTGGAGGCGGGCGGGCCTGCCGCCGCTGCGCTCCTGGCAGGACGCGCTCGCCGCCGCACCCCTCGAGGCGGTGACCCCGTGACCACCACTCTCCGCGTCGTCGTCGACCAGATGCTCGCCCGCGTGCCCGGCGGCATCGGCCGCTACACCGAGGAGCTCACCCGCGAGCTGATCGCGACGGCTCCCCGCGACTGCGAGGTGGAGGCCGTCGTCTCCGCCCACCCGCCCGAGAAGGAGGAGGAGCTGCGCCTGCGCCTGCCCGGCCTCGCGCGCATCCACCGGCTGCCGCTCGGGCGCCGCGAGCTCTCGCGCGCCTGGCAGTACGGGATCGCCATCCCGGCCGGCGGCGGCATGATCCACGCCCCGAGCCTCTTCGCCCCGTTGCGCAGCCACGACGGGAGCGAGGGCGAGCAGATCGCCGTCACGGTCCACGACACGGTGCCGTGGACGCATCCCGAGACCCTCACCCCGCACGGCGCGAAGTGGCACCGGGCGATGGCGAAGCGCGCCCGCAAGCACGCGGACGCCGTCGTCGTCCCCACCCACGCCGTCGCCCACCAGCTCTCCCAGCTGATGGACTTCGGCGATCGACTGCGCGTGATCGGCGGAGCCGTCGGCTCCGGCCTGGTCGTCCCGGAGGACGCCGACGAGCGCGCCACGGCGCTGGGCCTCCCCCCGGAGTACGTGCTGAGCGTCGGCACGCTGGAGCCGCGCAAGGGCCTGGTCTCGCTGATCGCGGCCTTCGGAGGAGCGTCCGCCCCGGCGATCCCGCTGCTCCTGGTCGGCCCGACCGGCTGGGGCGACCTGGACGTGGCCTCCGTCGCCGACGAGCAGGGCCTCGACGAGACGCGCGTGCGCGCCCTGGGAGTCCTCAGCGACGCCGACCTCGCCGTCGTCCTCTCGCGGGCCACCCTCTTCGTCTACCCGAGCATCGCCGAGGGCTTCGGCCTGCCCGTGCTCGAGGCGATGCACTTCGGAGTGCCGGTGGTGCACTCCGACGACCCCGCGCTGATGGAGGTCGCCGCGGACGCCGGCGTCGCCGTCGAGCGCGGCGACGCGAAGGACTACCCGGACCGCCTCGCCCTCGCCATGAGCAGCGTGCTCGCCGACACCGGTCTGCGCGAGCGGATGTCGGTGGCCGGCCGCGACCGCTCCCGAGCCTTCAGCTGGCGCGACTCCGCCGAGCGCGTCTGGGCCCTGCACGCCGACCTCTGAGGCGTGCGGCACCCGGCCGTCTACGGCGCGGAGTCGCCCGACAGTCCGGCACTCACCAGCGAGTGCACGACGTCGTAGTCCGGGTCCTCCGGGTCGACGGCCGGCGGGACCAGCTCGATCGGATCCACCGGCTGCGACTTCGTCTTGAGCCCCAGCTGCACGAAGTAGCCGAGCATCCCCTGCGGGACGTCCGTCTTGATGACCTGGGACCCGGCGGACGCGACGTCCTGGAACTTGGCGAGGACGTTGCCCGGCTCGAACTGGGCGAGCAGCGCCTCCTGCACCTGCCGCTGGCGCGCCATCCGGTCGTAGTCGCTCGTGGTGTAGCGCGAGCGGGCGTAGGCGAGGGCCTGCTCGCCGTTGAAGTGCCAGTGCCCGGGATCGATCCACTGGTTGACGCCCTGCATCACGCCGTCGGAGTCGGGCAGCCCGCCCAGGGGCAGCGGCTCGTCGGCCACGTAGTCGATGTCGATGCCGCCGAGCGCGTCGATCAGCTGGGCGAAGCCCTCCATGTCGATCAGCGCGTAGTACTGGATCCTCAGGTCGAGGATGCCCTCGACCGCGTCGCGCATCGCCTCGATGCCGGGCTCGCTGCCGTGGTCGACGGCGTCGGGGTAGAGCTCCGGGTGCTTCAGCTCGACCTCGGTGTAGACCGAGTTGAGCTTGCAGACGTCGACGGCGCAGTTGTCGGTGTCGTAGCCGTCGGGGTAGAGCTCGTGCATCGGGCTGGTCTCGGGGAACGGGAAGTCGACGAACTCGCGCGAGACGCCGATGATCGAGGCCTTGCCGCTCGACGCGTCGATGCTGACCACCGAGATGCTGTCGGGGCGCAGACCGTCGCGGTCCTCCCCCGCGTCGCCGCCGAGGAGCATCACGTTGTAGCGGCCGTCGATCGGCTGCTCGATCGCTCCGCCGCCGAAGATCGACGACAGCGTCCCCCGGGTCACGCCGAGCAGGTAGGTGCCGTAGGCGGTGGTGCCGACCGAGACCGCCATCAGCGCGATCGTCGCGAACGCGAGCACGCCGCGCATCCGCGGGCGCACCCGGACGACGCGGATCAGGCGGAGGGTGTCGAGCGTCAGCACGGCCCAGACCACCCCGTAGACGACGAGCGCGGCCTGGAGCGCGAGCATCGAGAGGTCGAAGGTCGCGAGCGTGTAGAGGCCGGTCGGGAAGACGAAGTAGAGGAGCACCGCGACCAGGAGGGCGACCCAGAGCCCGAGGGTGAAGCCGAGCCCCAGGCGCCCGAGCCGGCGGTTGCCCGCCAGGACCTGAGCGGACCCGGGCACCAGCAGGTTGACGATCAGCAGCCACCACGCCCGCCGCGTCATGAAGGCGCGGGAGGCGACGTCCGGGTGCCGCAGCGGCAGGGCGACGGCCGTCACAGGCCCGCCACCAGGGCGTCGTTCTTCGCGGCGACCTGCACCTCGAGGTCGGCGGCGAAGGCGTCGAGCGCTGCGGAGAGGGCGTCGTCCGCGGTCGCGAGGATCTTCACCGCGAGCAGTCCGGCGTTCCGCGCTCCGCCGATGGAGACGGTGGCGACGGGGACGCCCGCGGGCATCTGCACGATCGAGAGGAGGGAGTCGAGCCCGTCGAGGCGGGCGAGCGGGACCGGTACTCCGACGACGGGGAGCGAGGTCACGGCGGCGAGCATGCCGGGGAGGTGGGCGGCTCCGCCCGCCCCGGCGATGACGACCTTCAGGCCGCGGCCGCGGGCCTCGCGTCCGTACGCGATCATCGCCTCCGGGGTGCGGTGCGCGGAGACGACCCGGACCTCGTGCGCCACGCCGAACTCGGCGAGGACGGTGGACGCCGCCTGCATGACGGACCAGTCCGAGTCCGAGCCCATCACGACGCCGACGAGCGGCGCGGGCCCGTTCACGAGCGCGTCCGCGCTCACGAGAGGGCTCCGGCAGGGGTCGGGGAGGTCGGCAGGCTCGTCACGGCGACCATCGTACGGGTCAGTCCGTGAGAACGGCCGCCGCCGCGCGAGCCTCGTAGACCACGAGGTCGAGGTCGTCGCCGCCGGCGTTCACGTGCCCGACCTTGCGGCCCGGTCGCGGCTCCTTGCCGTAGTTGTGCACCTTCACACCCGGGTGATCGGCGAGCACCCGCGGGTAGCGGTCGGTCAGCGACTCCCCCACCGGGCCGCCGAGCACGTTGACCATCACGGTCCACGGGTCGCGGCAGCCCGTCGCGCCGAGCGGCAGGTCGAGGACCGCGCGCAGGTGCTGCTCGAACTGCGACGTGGTCGATCCGTCCATCGTCCAGTGGCCGCTGTTGTGCGGGCGCATGGCCAGCTCGTTGACCAGGATCCGGTCGTCCGTCGTCTCGAACAGCTCGACGGCCAGGACGCCGGTGACCCCGAGGCTGTCGGCGATCGTCTGCGCGATCTCGGCCGCGGCTGATGCGAGCCGGCCGGCGGACGCGGGGGCCGGAGCGATCACCTCGGCGCAGACGCCGTCGCGCTGCACCGACTCCACCACCGGCCAGAGGATGCTCTCGCCGGAGGGACGCCGGGCGACGAGCTGCGCGAGCTCGCGGCGGAAGCCCACCAGCTCCTCGACCAGGAGCGAGCCGCCCCGGCCGTCCTCGGCGAGGGCGGTGAACCAGTCGTCCGCCTCGTGGGCGCCGCGCACCACGCGCACGCCCTTGCCGTCGTAGCCGCCGCGCGCGGTCTTCACCACGGCGCTGCCGCCGTGCTCGGCCAGGAACTCCCCCAGCTCCTCGGCGGAGGAGACCTGGGCCCACTCGGGCACGGGCACGCCGAGCTCGGTCAGGCGGCGCCGCATCATCAGCTTGTCCTGGGCGAACATCAGGGCGTCGGGGCCGGGGTGCACGGCGACGCCGCGGGCGATGAGCTCGCGGAGGATCGGCTGGGGAACGTGCTCGTGGTCGAACGTCACCACGTCCACGGTCTCGGCGAAGGCGAGCACGGTCGCCTCGTCGCGGTAGTCGCCGACCCGTGTCGCGGCGAGCCCCGCCGGGGCGCCCTCGCTCTCGGCGAGCACGGCGATCTCGATGCCGAGCTCCACCGCCGCGGGGATCATCATCCGGGCGAGCTGGCCGCCCCCGATCACGCCGACGCGCATGGCGCTCCTCCGTCTCCGCCCGCTGGCGCGGGGCGGCTCCATGCTACCGAGGCCCCGACGCGCTCACGCGGGCGGCGGCCACTCCGGCTCGAGAGCGGGAGCCGCGCCGATCGCCTCCCGCAGCAGGTCGGCCGTGAGCTCCGGATCCGGCAGGTCCCGCAGCACGAACACCTCGGCTCCCGCCTGCAGGATCCGGACGTCCCCGCACCGGGCGAGGCGCTGGCCGAGGGAGCGCTCGACCGCGACCTCCATCCTCCGATCGAAGACCACCTCGGCCCGCCGGATCGACGCCACGCCCCGGCGCGCGCTGAGGCCGGAGGCGGTGACGCGGTAGCGCACGCTCGCCCAGCCCGCGATCCCGGGAGCGCAGAGGAGCAGCACCAGAAGTGCGGTGCCGAGCCCGATGATCCAGCGCTGCAGGGCGAGCTCGAACTGCGCGGCGAAGTAGAAGCCCGTCCAGGTGAGCAGGAGGAGGCCGACGACCGGTGCGACCGCCCGGCGGGCGCGCGGGGTCAGCCGCGCCAGCTCGCGGTCGGCGGGGTCGGTCCTGGCCATCAGGAGCGCAGATGCGTGACGTCGCCGGCCGGGAACGAGCGCAGCGCGCCGCCCTGCTCGAGCAGGAGCGAGCCGTCCGGGGCGAGTGCGGCGGCGGTCCCCTCCTCCTGCGTGCCGTCGGGCAGCTCGAGCCGGACGCGCGTGCCGAGGGTGCCGCAGGAGGCGCGGACGGCGGCGGCCGCTCCGGAGGCCTCGGCGTCGCCCTGGGCGAGCAGCGGAGCCAGCAGCCCCTGGAATCCGGTCAGGAACGCGGCGAGCACCTCGTCGGCGCTCGTCGTCCGTGCTCCGGCGAGGGCGAGCGAGGTGGCGGTCGGGACCGGCAGCTCCGCCTCCGTCAGCAGCAGGTTCACGCCGGTGCCGACGACGACCCGCCCGTCCGGCAGGCGCTCGGCGAGGATCCCCGCGACCTTCCGGCCGTCGATCAGGACGTCGTTGGGCCACTTGACGGCGACGTCCCCGTCGACGAGGGGTGCGAGGGCCCGGGCGAGAGCGGCGCCGGCCACGAGCGGCAGCCAGCCGGAGGCCTCGGCGCCGAGGGCGGAGGCGTCGACCAGAGTCGAGGCCGCGAGCGTGCGGCCCGCGGGCGCCTGCCAGACGCGCCCCAGCCGGCCGCGCCCGGCGCGCTGGTCGCCGGTGGCGACCACGGAGAGGTGCGGCCACGCGGCGGGGTCGGCGGCCGCCCGCTCGCGGAGCTCGTCGTTCGTCGACCCCGCCGACTCGAGCGCGAGGACGCGGGGGGAGACGGCGGAGGAGAGCGGGAGGAGCATGCCGCCACGGTAGCGGCGGCTCCCGCGAGGCCGCTCCGAGCGCCGCGCGCGACGGCCCGCCCTTGTCCGGATCCTCCCGTCGGGAGCGGCCCTCCCTGTGCGAGTGCGACAAGAGGAGGCGTCCGCCCCGCCGGTAGGGTGAGCGGGTGACCGCGAACACCGAACGTCCCGCGCCCGATCTGTACACGACCGCGGGGAAGATCGCGGACCTCAGGAACCGCTACCACGAGGCCGTCACGGCCAGTGGCGAGGCGGCGATCGAGAAGCAGCACGCCAAGGGCAAGATGACCGCACGGGAGCGGATCGACACCCTCCTCGACCCGGGCTCGTTCGTCGAGCTGGACGAGTTCGTGCGCCACCGCACCCACGCCTTCGGCATGGAGAAGAAGCGCCCCTACGGCGACGCCGTCGTCACCGGGACCGGCACCATCCACGGCCGCCAGGTCGCCGTGTACTCGCAGGACTTCACGATCTTCGGCGGCTCGCTCGGCGAGGTGGCCGGCGAGAAGATCATCAAGGTGATGGACCTCGCCCTGAAGACCGGCGTCCCGATCATCGGCATCCTCGACTCCGGCGGAGCACGGATCCAGGAGGGCGTGGTCGCCCTCGGCAAGTACGGCGAGATCTTCCGCCGCAACACCGCGGCGAGCGGCGTGATCCCCCAGATCTCGATCATCTGCGGCCCTGCCGCGGGAGGCGCGGTCTACTCCCCCGCCCTGACCGACTTCGTGATCATGGTCGACAAGACCAGCCAGATGTTCGTCACCGGGCCCGACGTGATCAAGACCGTCACCGGCGAGGACGTCGGCATGGAGGAGCTCGGCGGCGCGCTGACCCACAACAAGATCTCGGGCGTCTCGCACTACCTCGCGAGCGACGAGAACGACGCGCTCGACTACGCGCGGACGCTCCTCTCCTTCCTCCCGGACAACAACCTGTCGCCGGTACCCGTCTTCGAGACCGAGGTCGATCTCGAGACGACCGACGCGGACCGCTTCCTCGACACGGTCATTCCGGACAGCCCGAACCAGCCGTACGACATGCGCGCCGTCATCGAGCACATCGTCGACGAGGGCGACTTCCTCGAGGTGCAGCCGCTGTTCGCGCCGAACATCGTGATCGGCTTCGGCCGCGTCGAGGGCCGCTCCGTCGGCATCATCGCGAACCAGCCGAGCGCCATGGCGGGCACGCTGAACATCGAGGCAGGCGAGAAGGCGTCCCGCTTCGTCCGCTTCTGCGACGCGTTCTCGCTGCCGATCCTGACCCTGGTCGACGTCCCGGGCTACCTGCCCGGCACCGACCAGGAGTGGACCGGCGTCATCCGCCGCGGCGCGAAGCTGCTCTACGCCTACGCCGAGGCGACCGTGCCGCTGGTCACGGTCATCCTGCGCAAGGCCTACGGCGGCGCGTACATCGTGATGGGGTCCAAGCAGCTGGGAGCCGACATCAACCTCGCGTGGCCGACCGCCGAGATCGCCGTCATGGGCGGCCAGGGCGCGGTGAACATCCTCTACCGCAACGAGATCCGCAAGGCGGAGGAGGCCGGCGAGGACGTCGCAGCCGTCCGGACGCGCCTGGCGAACGAGTACACCTACAACGTCGCGAGCCCGTTCCTCGCGGCCGAGCGCGGCGAGCTCGACGGCGTGATCGAGCCCTCGGCGACGCGTGTCTCCGTCATCAAGGCGCTGCGTGCGCTGCGCACCAAGCGCGCCAACCTGCCCGCGAAGAAGCACGGCAACATCCCGCTCTGACCCGGCTCGCTCGGACGCCGCGGCAGGAGACGGGAGACCGTCCGTGCCGCGGCGTTCCGCTGCGCCCACCTCCTCACGGGGCGGAGGGGCGGAACGATCAGTCGGAGGAGCCGGGGCCGGTCCGTCGGGCAGCGGACTCCGCGGGAGCATCGGGCCGCACGACGGGAGCGGCCGGCTCCGCGGCCGGAGCACCCGGCTCCCCTGTCGCGGAATCGGGCTCCGCTTCCCGGGCATCCGCCCTCGCAGCCGGAGCACCCGCCTTCACCGCAGGACCACCCGCCTTCACCACAGGACCGTCCGGCTCGGCAGTCGGAGCACCCGCCTTCACCGCAGGACCACCCGCCTTCACCACAGGACCGTCCGGCTCGGCAGTCGGAGCACCCGCCTTCGCCGCAGGAGCGCCTGCCCTGGCGGCCGGAGCATCCGGCTTCGCCGCGGGCGCCTCGGACGGCTTCTCCTCCGGCTTCGCCCCGACCACCCGCGCGAACGCCAGCGCCTGCGCGGCGGAGAGGTCCGGCAGGTAGGCGCGACCCAGCGCGGCTCCGATCCGGGGCAGCTGCAGCGCGTCGGGGTAGGTCATCCAGAGGCCCGCGTAGCGCGGGTGGAACTTGGCCTTGAAGCGGAACAGCGACGTGAAGCCGTAGGCCGGCTCGAGCGTCCGCGAGAGGAACTCGAGCAGGCGCGAGAGGACCGTCGGCTCCGGAGGCACCTCCCCCTCCTCGACCGGTGCGGTGGCGAGCGGTGCGCCCGAGAGCGAGAGGAACTCGGCACCCTCCTCCTTGACGCGCAGCGCCGCGGAGGCGATGAGGAACTCCATGATGCCGGGCATCGAGTCGTCGGAGCGGCGCATGAAGTCGAGGGTCCAGCCGACCACGCGCCCCTCCCGATGCACGGGCAGCCAGCTCGTCACCCCCTGCAGCACGCCGTCCGGTCCGACCGCGAGCAGGAGGGCGACAGCGGGATCGCGGACCTCGTCGATGCCGCCGAGGGTGAAGCCCATCTCGGGCAGCGCCTTCTCGGCGACCCAGCGCTCCGACAGGTCGACGATCTGGTTGGCCATGCCGAGGGAGAGCTCGGACCAGCTGGTCCACTGCGCCTCGATGCCCAGCTTGATGCCGCGCGTGAGCGGGTAGCGCACCTTCTGCCACCGCTTGCCGGTGAGCTCGAAGGAGGAGAGCTCGATGATCGTCTCCTCGCCGACCGAGAGGCGCGACCAGCCGAGCCGGTCGAAGACGGGGAGCAGCTCGTCGTGGATGCTGTAGAAGACGGGCGTCCAGCTGCGCTCGTCGCAGAACCGCACGAACTCGGCCACGACGTCCTCCCGCCGCTCGGGAGCGCAGGCGGGGTCGGAGAGGGTGATCGCCACGCCGCCGATCACCCGGTAGGCGACTCCGCCGGTCCCGTCGGCCGAGATCCAGTGCGCGTTGCCCTCCCAGGTCCCCTGGTGGCCGAGGCTGCCGGCGCCGTGCAGGGACAGGAGCGCGCGGTACCGCGCCTCGTCGCCGCGGTTCCGCTGCACGTCGGTGGCCCGGAGCAGAGCGACCACCGCCACGACGACCACGAGCCAGAACACCGGGCCGACCCACTCGAAGACGATCCGCGCAACGGGCTCCCGCGGCACGGCGAGCAGTCCGGCGCCGCCGAGGAAGCTCACCGGGACGAAGCGCAGCAGCCCGTCCAGGAGGAGCCTCCCGAGGCTCAGGAGCGGCTCGAAGCTCGTGCGCACGCCGGCCGAGAGCGCCAGGTAGCCGCCGAGGGACACGACGAAGGCGATGGCGACGACCCGCGTCCAGAGCCTCGCAGCGGCACGGGGCGCGCGGATGCGGAAGTGCCTCCTCCCGATCACGAGCATCGCCACGACGGCCAGCGGCACCAGCACCGTCGTCGCCACCCAGAGCAGGTACTCGGCGTAGTACAGGAACTCGGGGTGACGGGCGGCGCGCTGGAGGGAGAAGACCTCCAGGATCGCGATCGCGATGTTCACCCCGACCGCCAGCAGCAGGCCCAGGCGGCGCCCGGAGCGCAGGCCGTAGGCGGCGACGAGCAGGAGGAGGAGCGGGACGAATGTCAGCAGGATCGGCCCGGGGGCGACCAGGCTCAGCTTCACGTGGTGCGCGCAGTGCCGGAGGGCGCGGCTGCACGGGTCCTCGAGGTCCGTCGTCCCCGTGAAGGCGCTCTGCAGCAGTCGGCCGAGGAACGAGAACGGACCGTAGCCCGAGTCCGAGAGGACGGCGACGAGCGGACCGATGGCGGTGACGACGACGACCGCCGCCAGCAGCCCCCGGGACTCGCGGTGCGAGCTCGGGGCCGGACGCTGCGGACGCAGTCCCGACGCTCCCCGCGCGAGAACCGCGCCGAGCACGAGCCCCGCGCCGCCCGCGAGGAGCCGGTACGCGTCGGCGGAGTCGCCCGCGTAGAGCACGAACATCAGCACGACGGCGAAGACGGTCACCCGGAGCCGGCGACGCCACAGAGCGCCCATGAAGGCGGTCGAGGCGATGAGGGCGCCGACCGCGCCGATCAGCGGGTCGAAGGTGTGGTCGCCGACGGTGTCGCCCGCCCACCACTCGCCGGCGAGAGCGCCGATCGACTGCACGGAGGACCCGACGACGATCCCGACGGCGCCGGTCACGAGGAAGGCGAGGAGGGTGCGGGCCGAGCCGAGGCGGCGCTCCGCGGCGAGGAGCATCGGGAGCACCAGCACGACGTCCAGGAGCAGCTGCAGCGGGTCCGCCGCGATCAGGAGGGCGGTCACGGCCGTCCACGGACGGCCGTCGAGGGTCGTCATCGGGCCCGCCGCCCACCAGGCCGTCGTCTCGGCTCCCGCGGGGGCGACGAGCGTCCCCGTGATCGCGCTCGCGGCCAGGAGGACCAGGACGACCGAGACGGCCGCCGGCGACCTCCGGACCAGCAGACGCAGGGGGCGCAGCGCCGCGGCACCGCTCCTCGGGAACCACGTCGGCATGCGGGGACGCTCCTGTTCGCAACGGACGGACGACGCTCCGGCGGCATCCGGCGTCAGCATAGCCATGCCCCGCCGACCGGCGCCGTGAACGGCATGCGATAGCGTCGCGGGATGACCGCCTCCGACTCCGCACCCGCCGTCGTCATCTCCACCCCCGGCCTCGACGCCGCCGAGATCGCCGCCGTCACGGCCGTCGTCACCGCACTGACCTCTCGCACCGAGGCCGAGCCGGAGACCCCGCAGGAGCTCAGCGGGGGCTGGAACGACCGCGCCGCGGCGGTCCGCGGGCCGCTGCGGCCGGCACCGGGAGCGTGGCGCTCCTTCTCCGGCTGAGCGGACTCGCAGACGCAGCCCGTCGGGGAACGAGCGATCCGCGACGCGGAACGTGAAATTTGTCCCCCGATTAGTCCCCTAAAGTGCTGACTATGCGCCTCCTGGCGGAGCGAGCACACTAGTGGACGTACGGTGCTCCTCCTTCGGAAGGGGCACCGCCAATCACTCGCCGACCAGGGTAAGCAGGCGGGTGTGTTGGGGGCGAGTGAGGGTAATATTCGGGTTGTTACCCTCACTCGGGGTTTGACGGCGGGCCGGGCCCCCTCTTCGGAGGAGTGGACGGCCCGCCGCACTCCGTTAACGGGCTCTTCTCATCACGTGCTGTGCGCTCGACGGGCACTGCTCACGACCGCTCTGCTCACGCTCGTGCCGCGCCGCGCCGACGATCGGTCCGCTCCGAGAGTTCGGGCGCGCCGAGACCTGAGCCGTGCTGAGAGCCGGAGCGTCCCGCCCGCGGCACCGATCCGACATCCGCACGCCCTCCGGGGCGGGTCGCCGCCGGTCGCTGAGCGTGCGGACGGCCGCGCCGTCCCGCGCGCGCTCCGCCGCTCAGACGTCGCGTCCGCCGACGCCGTCGCGCCGGATCTCGACCCAGGCGTCGACCTCGTCACCCGCGTCGTCGGAGCCGAGGGCGCCCGCGCTGCCGTCGCCGGCCGTCCGCAGGCCCACGACTGTGACCGCCGAGGCCGAGTCGGCCGAAGCAGTGCGCACCACCACGCGGTCGACCTCCTCGCGGATCCCGCTCAGAGCTTGGGCGAGCTCCCCCAGCACCCGGCGGCTCTCGCCCTCGGAGGTGCGGTCGAGGCCGCCGTCGTCGAGCACCGACACGGTCACGCCCCGCCGCCGCGCGTCGAGCACGAGACGACGTACCTCGTCGTCCAGCAGCCGCCGGCCGCGGATCTCGTCGCGCACGGCCGCCTCGAGCAGCCGGCACTCGCGCCGCTCCTCGTCGGTGAGGCCCGGTCCCGGCTCGGCGATGCGCAGCAGCATGTCGGCGGCGAGGGCGCGGGTCTGCTCCAGCCGGACCTCGCGCTCCGTGAGGTGCGCCTCCTCCGCGGCCCGCCACGACGCGGCCGCGCGCTCGGCCGCCTCGAGCACGCGCGCCTCGGAGCCCGCGCGCCCGAGCTCGACGATGAGCAGCTGCGCGATCGCGACCCAGGCGATCCCCCCGACGACGCCGAGAGTGGCCAGCGCGGCCGGGCCGGCCCAGAACACGGTGTGCACGATCAGGAAGCCGACGCCGACCCAGGCGCAGGCCGCGCGCCGGCGGGCGCACACGATCGTCATGAGGGTGCCGACCGCGGCGATGTACCAGGTGGAGTAGCCGTTGGAGGCACCCGGATCGAGCGAGGGCGCGACCAGCAGCGGCAGAGCGACGGCGACCGCGGTCATCCCGACCGCGACGGGCAGGGCGAGCCGGGTCGTCGCTCCCGGCCAGAGGGCGACGACGGTCGCCGCGACGTACAGCGCGACCGCGACGAGGTCGGCCGGCGTGGCCGGGGAGATGCGGAAGGAGAAGAAGGCGAGCACCACGTGGTACAGCGAGAAGCCGGCGCCGAGCGCCTGGAGCAGGGGGCGCGGGTAGGCGATCACGGCCCTCCTCCCGCGTCCGCCCGCCAGGAGAGGACGACACGGGTGCCCTCGCCCGGAGTCGAGTCGACCCGCGCCGATCCCCGCGCGTTGTGCACCCGCTCGAGGATGGAGAGCCGGATGCCCAGCCGCTCGCGCGGGACGTCGGCGAGCCGGAAGCCGCGGCCGTCGTCCTCCACCACGACCTCCACCGCGCCGTCGCCCAGCAGCCCGTGCACGGCGCGGTGGACGCTGCCGCTCGGACCCGCGTGCTGAACGCTGTTGGCGAGCGCCTGCCAGACCGCGCCGAGCAGCGCCTCGGCCACCGGGCGCGGCAGCGTCGTCGCGCGCGGATCCACTCCGTCGGCCGTCGCGACTGCGATCTCGGTCCCGAAGGTGGACGCCGCGTGGGCGAGCTGGCGCTGCAGGAGCTCGAGCGGGACCAGCCCCTCGGGTGGCTCCGGCTCGTGGTCGGGCAGCAGCACGGCGAGGGTGCGCTGCGCCATCGAGGAGACCAGCGCACGCTCGGCCGGCGACTCGGCGGAGGCGGCGGAGAGCAGCGTCGCGAGCACGTTGTCGTGCACCAGGGCGTCGACCTCGACCCGCTCCACCTCGCCGGCGTGCTGGCGCATCGCCGCCTCGTACTGCTCCATGGCCGTCGTCTGCGCGCGATCGATCTGGTCGGCCGACTGCCGGAGCACGGTGATCAGCACCAGCATCACGAAGCCGACGATGCCCACGTAGGCGGCGTCGAGGATCGCGCGGGTCGGCTCCGCCCCGCCGCCGGAGGGGAGGACGCGCAGCAGCCCGAACAGCACGGTCGTCACCGACACGTACGCGATCGCGATCCGGAGGGGAGCCGCGATCGTGCAGAAGGCGGTGCCGATGGTCAGCAGGTACCAGATCCACGGGGTCTCGCGGTCCGCGCCCCCGGTGGCGACGGCGGCCGGCCAGGTCAGGAGGGCCACGAGGACACCGACCGCGACCAGGACCGCCGTGATCCGCGTGCCCCGCCGCAGCACGGCGGTGACCACGGCGGCGGTGAGCGATCCGAAGACCAGCACCAGCACCGGCCAGGCCACCTCGGGGCGCAGCAGGGGCAGCTGGGCGAGGATCGGCGGGACGGTCTGCACGCCGAAGCCGAAGCCGAAGAACGACACGACCGTGCTGATGATCCGGTCGATCCGCTCGCGCCCGGCGTTGCGGCGGGCGATCGGCGCCTCAGCGCCCGCCATCGCCGTCGTCCGGGTCGATGCCCGGCAGGATGCCGTCCTCCACCGCGCGCCGCAGCAGATCGACCTTCGTCGGGGCGGGACGGCCGATCTCGACGTACTTGTCGCGGATCCGGTCGAGGTACTCCTTCGCCGTCGACACCGAGATCTGCAGCCGCTCGGCCACCAGCTTCAACGGCAGCCCCGAGGCGTAGAGGTGCAGGACGTCGCGCTCGCGACGACCGAGCACGGCCCGCGCGAAGTCGTCGTCGGCGTCGATGGCCGAGGCCCACTCCAGATTGTTGAGGACCTCGCCGCGGGCGACGGTGCGGATGGCGGCGACGACCGTCGACATGGGCGAGGACTTCGGGATGACGCCGGCCGCTCCCGCGGCGAGCGCCTCCCGCACGGCCACGACGCGGTCGGCGATGCTGTGGACGAGGACGGCGGAGCCGCGCACCTGCCCCCACTTGACGTTGCTGGTGATGCTCGAGCCGTCGTTCAGGGACAGGTCGAGGACGAGCACCTCGATCTCGGCGCCGCCGATCGTGCTCTCGAGGGCCTGGACGGTCTCGGCGGCGGCGACCACCTGCATCCCCGCGCTCTCGACGGCGGCGGCCACGCCCAGGCGCACCGACTCGTGGTCGTCCACGATCGCCACGCGCACGCGCGGGGCCTCGGCTGCGTCGACGTGGGGCTCCATCCCGCCCATGGTACGCAGGCGCGGGCCCGCGGTCAGTCCTCTCGGCGGACCAGTCGCGCAACGGCCTCCACGTGGGAGGTGTGCGGGAAGAGGTCGAAGCCCTCGAGGCGCTCCAGCTCGTAGCCGGCCCCGGTCAGGGCGCCCACGTCGCGGGCGAGCGCGACCGGGTCGCAGGCGACGTAGACGAGCTGCGCCGGCCGCAGCTCCGCCAGAGCGTCGGTGACCGCTCGGCCGGCGCCCGAGCGCGGCGGGTCGAGGACCACGGTCGCCGCGCGCCACCGCGCCCGCTCGCGCGCATCGGCCTGGGCGACGACGTCGCGGAGGTAGCGGTCGACGCGGGCGGTCACCGCGCGGGCGCCGACCTGGTCGGCCAGGTTCTCGAGCGCGTGCTCGGTGGCGCGGGAGTCACTCTCGACGCTGGTCACGCGCACTCCGGCGCCGAGGCGGTCGGCCAGCGCCGCGGCGAGCAGGCCCACCCCGCCGTAGAGGTCGTGGTTGGCGGCCGACGGGTCCGCCGCATCCGCGTCGACGGCGGCCTGCACGGCCTCGAAGAGCGCGGCGGCGGCTCCGCGGTGCACCTGCCAGAAGCCGGTGCGGTCGACCCGGAAGGTGCGGTCGGCGACGAACTCGCTCACCACCGTGCGGTCGCGGCGGGCGCGCTTGTCGGAGGGGTCGTGCACGAGCACCGCGGCCCCCTCGGACCCGGCCGCGTCGACGAGGTCGACCACCGAGCCGGGAGCGAGGCGCTCGCCGAGCGGTGCGGCCAAGGAGGAGTCGGCGGTCGCGAGGGGCAGCGACTCCACGGTGACGACGTGGTGGCTGCGTGCCGCGTAGGGGCCGACCCGTCCGTCGTCGTCGACGTGGAGGCGGTTCCGCGTGCGCCAGCCGAGGCCGCCGGACGCGTCGTCCCCGCCGATCGGCGAGACCTCCACCTCGACCTCGCGACGGGCGAAGCGGGAGAAGGAGTCGACGAGCACGAGGCGCTTCAGCTCGCGCTGGTAGGCCAGGTCGGCGTGGCCGAGCTCGGCGCCGCCGACGCGCTCCCCCGGGCGGCGGTCGAGGGCGGCCTCGGGCCAGACGTGCTCCACCCGGTGCTCGGACGCCTCGAGCACCTCGAGCGCCTCGGCACGCCAGAAGCTGTCGTGCCGGACCTCGCTGATCCGCGCCCGCACGCGCTCGCCGGGGAGGACGTCCGGGACGAAGACGACGCGGCCCTCGTGCCGGGCGACGAACACGCCGCCGTGGGCGACGTTGCTAATGTCGAGCTCGATCTCGGTCCCGAGTGCGTCGTCGGCCCCGTCGGGGCGGGCGGATGCTCGGGACGGGGTCTGTGCCATCCGTCGAGCATCCCACAGCGTGGGCCCGGCCGCAGGGAGCCCTCGTGCGCCTCTACCTCGCCTCCACCTCCCCCGCGCGCCTCGCGCTGCTGCGGGCCTCCGGGATCGAGCCCGTCGTCGTCCCCTCCGAGGTGGACGAGCCCGCGGCCGTCGCCCGGGCCGAGCAGGAGCGGGGCGCGGCGCTGGACGCGGACGCCACCGTCTCGCTGCTCGCCCGCGCCAAGGCGCACGCCGTCCTGCGCCCGGACATCGACGGTCTGGTGCTCGGCGGCGACTCCGCGTTCGTCCTCGACGGCGTCGTCCACGGCAAGCCGCACGAGCCCGAGCGGGCCCGGGAGCGCTGGCGCGCCCAGCGCGGACGCACCGGCCGCCTCCACTCCGGCCACTGGCTCGTCGACCACCGCGGCGGGAGGATCGTCGCCGAGGCCGGAGCGGTCACCTCCGCCGCCGTCACGTTCGCCGACGACATCGACGACGCCGAGATCGACGCCTACGTCGCCACCGGCGAGCCCCTCGAGGTGGCCGGCGCCTTCACCATCGACGGCCGCGGCGCCGGCTTCATCACCGCGATCGAGGGCGACCCCTCGACGGTGATCGGGATGTCGGTGCCGACCCTCCGCACTCTGGTGCGGAGCCTCGGGGTCGACTGGACCGCGCTCTGGAACCGCTGAGGCCCGTCCCGCCCTTGTGAGGAACCGACGAAGGCCCTCCGCTTCTTTGTGGTGAGCCGCGCCGGGCCGGGCGGAGCCGCCCCCTAGGGTTGAGGACCATGCCGAAGATTACGAAGGTGCTCGTCGCCAACCGGGGCGAGATCGCCGTCCGAGTCATCCGCGCCGCCCGCGACAGCGGGATCGCCTCCGTGGCCGTCTACGCCGACCAGGACCGCGACGCCGTGCACAGCCGCCTCGCCGACGAGGCCTACGCCCTCGGCGGGACGACCAGCGCCGAGACCTACC
Organism: Rathayibacter sp. AY1D9; assembly: GCF_002932395.1. NCBI lineage: Bacteria > Bacillati > Actinomycetota > Actinomycetes > Micrococcales > Microbacteriaceae > Rathayibacter > Rathayibacter sp. AY1D9. The sequence goes on along the minus strand of NZ_PSVQ01000001.1, from coordinate 4,960 downwards.
TCGTCATCGACAAGCTGCTCTCGGTGGCGCGCCGCTCCGGTGCCGACGCCGTGCACCCCGGCTACGGCTTCCTCGCCGAGAACGCCGACTTCGCCCGCGCCGTCATCGACGCCGGCCTGATCTGGATCGGCCCCGGCCCCGAGGCCATCGAGCGCCTCGGCGACAAGGTCTCGGCCCGCCACGTCGCCGAGAAGGTCGGCGCGCCGCTGGCCCCGGGAACCCTCAACCCCGTCTCCGGTGCCGCCGAGGTGCTCGAGTTCGTGGACCAGTACGGCCTCCCCGTCGCGATCAAGGCGGCCTTCGGCGGCGGCGGTCGCGGCCTCAAGGTCGCCCGCGAGCGCGACGAGGTCGAGGAGCTGTTCGCCTCCGCCACGCGCGAGGCCGTCGCCGCCTTCGGCCGCGGCGAGTGCTTCGTCGAGAAGTACCTCGACCAGCCGCGCCACGTCGAGACCCAGTGCCTGGCCGACGCGCACGGCAACGTCGTCGTGGTCTCCACCCGCGACTGCTCCCTCCAGCGCCGCCACCAGAAGCTCGTCGAGGAGGCGCCCGCGCCGTTCCTGACGGACGCGCAGAACACCGAGCTCTACCGCGCCTCGAAGGCGATCCTGCAGGAGGTCGGCTACCTCGGCGCCGGAACCTGCGAGTTCCTGATCGGCAAGGACGGCACGGTGTCCTTCCTCGAGGTGAACACCCGCCTCCAGGTCGAGCACCCCGTGTCGGAGGAGATCACCGGCATCGACCTCGTGCGCGAGCAGTTCCGCCTCGCCGAGGGCGGCGTGCTCGACTACGACGACCCGGCGCCCCGCGGCCACTCCTTCGAGTTCCGCATCAACGGCGAGGACGCGGGCCGCGGCTTCCTCCCCGCTCCGGGCCCGGTGCACGTCTTCAAGGCCCCCGGCGGACCCGGCGTCCGCGTCGACTCCGGTGTCGTCGCCGGCGACGTGATCTCCGGCTCCTTCGACTCGCTCCTCGCGAAGCTGATCGTCACCGGCGACAGCCGCGAGCAGGCGCTGGAGCGCTCGCGCCGCGCCCTCGCCGAGTTCGAGGTCACCGGACTGCCGACCGTCCTCCCCTTCCACCGCGCGATCGTCGAGGACCCGGCCTTCGCCCCCGAGGGCGGCGCGCCCTTCACGATCTACACCCGCTGGATCGAGACCGAGTTCGAGAACACGATCCCGGCCTGGAGCGGCGAGCCCGGAGCGACCGACGAGCCGGCGGCCCGCCGGAACGTGGTCGTCGAGGTCGACGGGCGCCGCGTCGAGGTCACTCTCCCCGGCGACCTGGTCGGCTCGGGACCCGCCCGCGGGGCCGCTGCCGCCTCCCCGAAGCGCCGCGGCTCCTCCTCCGTCAGCACCGTCACGGGCGACTCCGTCGCCTCGCCCATGCAGGCCACCATCGTCAAGGTCGCCGTCGCCGAGGGCGACACGGTCGTCACCGGCGACCTGGTCGTCGTCCTCGAGGCGATGAAGATGGAGCAGCCGCTCACCGCCCACAAGGACGGCGTCGTGAAGGGCCTCGACGCGACGGCCGGAGCGACCGTCCCCGCGGGACACGTGCTCCTCCAGATCGTCTGAGCCCGTTCCGGGCCGCCCCCCGCGCGGCCCGGCGCGGTCGGCTCCTCGACGTGAGTGGTACCGCCGAGCGGGTCGCGTCGCGCTGCGGTCAATCGCTTCGCACGCGATTCCCGGTCGTGCGCTCTGCCGATGAAGGGCCGCACCCCGCGCGGCCCGGCGGAGTGGCGCGTCAGGTGACGATGTGCATGGCGCGCGCGGCGTCCGAGATCGAGCCGGTGAGGCTCGGGTAGACGGTGAAGGCCCGCGCGACCTGGTCGACGGTCAGGCGGTGCTCCACGGCGAGGGCGAGCGGGAAGATCAGCTCGCTCGCCTTCGGAGCGACGATGACGCCTCCGATGACGGTGCCGGAGCCGGTGCGCGCGAACAGCTTGACGAAGCCGTCGCGGATGCCCATCATCTTCGCCCGCGGGTTCGCGGCGAGCGGGAGCTTGTAGATCTCGCCCTGCGCGATGCCCTCCTCGATCTCGCGCTGGCTCCACCCGACGGTCGCGATCTCGGGCTGCGTGAAGATGTTCGCCGCGACGTTGCGCACCTCGGTCGGGTTCACGGCGTCGCCCATCGCGTGGAACACGCCGGTGCGGCCCTGCATGGCGGCGACGGAGGCGAGCGGGAGGAACGTGGTGCAGTCCCCGGCCGCGTAGATCGAGGGGACGCTGGTGCGGGCGACGCGGTTGACGCGGATGTGCCCCGACTCCGTCAGCTGCACCCCCGCGTCCTCGAGGCCGATGCCCGCCGTGTTCGGCACGGAGCCGACGGCCATCAGGCAGTGCGAGCCCTCGACGACACGTCCGTCCGAGAGCACGGCCTGCACGCCCTTCTCGGTCCGCTCGACGCGGTCGGCGCGCGACTTCGAGAGCACGACCATGCCGTTGCGCTTGAAGACGTTCTCGATCACGGCGGCCGCGTCGGCGTCCTCGCCGGGCAGCACCTGGTCGCGGGAGGAGATGAGGGTCACGCGGGCGCCGAGCGCACGGTAGGCGGAGGCGAACTCCGCGCCGGTCACGCCGGAGCCCACCACGATCAGGTGCTCGGGGACGGACTTGAGGTTGTAGAGCTGGGTCCAGCTGAGGATGCGCTCGCCGTCGGGAGCCGCGGTCGGGAGCACACGGGGGCTGGCGCCCACCGAGACCACGATCGTGTCCGCCTCGATGCGGTCGAAGTCCATGCCCTCGCCGCCGGCCGCCGTGGAGACGATCAAGGCGTTCGAGCCGTCCAGGCGCCCGTCCCCCTGGACGATGCGCACGCCGTGGTGCACCAGGTTCGCGCGCATGTCCTCGGACTGCTGGCGCGCGAGCCCGAGCAGGCGCTTGTTCACCGTCGCCAGGTTGACCGCCACGTCCGGGCGCACCGGCTTGTTCTGCTCCGAGCGGGTGAAGAACTGCACGCCCAGGTCGGCGGCCTCGCCGATGGCGTTGGTGGCCTCCGCCGTCGCGATGAGCGACTTCGACGGGACGACGTCGGTGATGACGGCCGAGCCGCCCACTCCGACCCGCTCGACCAGGGTGACCTCAGCGCCGAGCTGCGCTCCCGCGATGGCGGCTTCGTAGCCGCCCGGCCCCCCTCCGAGTACAGCGATCCTCTGCGCGCGCTCGAACTCGTAAGCCATGGTTCCCATTGTCCTCTCTCACTGAGTGTTCGCCCAATCGCGGGGTGTCGGATCGGCCGCGGGAGTCGCCCTCCGCCGCCGCGCAGCCCGTCGGTAGGGTGGGAGGATGTCCGACCAGACCCTGCACCCCCTCGACGCCCCCGACGCCGATCCCTTCGAGATCGCGGCCCGCGCGGCCGCTCAGATCGCCGAGGCGACAGGGGTCGAGAAGCACGACATCGCCCTCACCCTCGGCAGCGGCTGGGGCAAGGCCGCCGACGCGATCGGCGAGACGACCGCGACGGTGGAGGCCACCGAGATCCTCGGCTTCTCCAAGCCGGCCGTGCACGGGCACGGCGGCACCCTGCGCTCCGTCCTGCTCCCCACCGGCAGGCGCGCGCTGATCATCGGCGCCCGCACCCACTACTACGAGGGCTACGGCGTGCGCCGCGTCGCGCACAGCGTCCGCACCGCCGCCGCGACGGGCGCGACGGTGATGATCCTCACCAACGGCGCGGGCGGCATCAAGGAGCACTGGACGCCCGGGACCCCCGTGCTGATCAGCGACCACATCAACCTCACCGCCGACTCGCCGCTCGAGGGCGCGACCTTCGTCGACCTCACCGACCTCTACTCCTCGCGCCTGCGCGACCTCGCCCGGGGGACGCGTCCGGAGCTGGACGAGGGCGTGTACGTGCAGTTCCGCGGGCCGCACTACGAGAGCCCGGCCGAGGTGCAGATGGCGAAGATCATCGGCGGCCACATCGTCGGCATGTCGACCGCCCTCGAGGCCATCGCCGCGCGCGAGGCGGGCATGGAGGTGCTGGGCATGTCGCTCATCACGAACCTCGCCGCCGGCATCCAGAAGACCCCCCTCAGCCACGAGGAGGTGCTCGAGGCCGGCCGCGACGCCGAGGACGACCTCGCCCGCCTGCTCGCCGGGATCACGGGCGCCCTGTGAGCGCCGACGTCCGGGAGCTCGCCGAGGCCTGGCTCGCCCAGGACCCCGACCCGGAGACGCGGGAGGAGCTGGTCGGCCTGCTGACCGCCTCCGACTCGGGGGACGCCTCCGCCCGCGCCGAGCTCGAGGACCGCTTCGGCGCCCGCCTGGCGTTCGGCACCGCGGGCCTGCGCGGCGCCATCGCGGCGGGATCCAACCGGATGAACCGCGTGCTGGTCTCGCAGGCCGCCGTGGGCCTGGCCGACTTCCTGCTGGCGCAGGGCGTCCAGCGGCCCGTGGTCGTGATCGGCTACGACGGCCGGAAGAACTCGCGCGTCTTCGCCGAGGACTCCGCCGCGCTGATGGCGGGCGCCGGCGTGGACGCGGTGCTGCTGCCCCGGCTCCTGCCCACCCCCGTGCTGGCCTTCGCCGTGCGCCACCTCGGCGCCGACGCCGGAGTGATGGTCACGGCGAGCCACAACCCGCCGCAGGACAACGGCTACAAGGTGTACCTCGGCGGCGCCGACGAGGGCTCGCAGATCGTGCCGCCGGTCGACTCCGAGATCGCCGAGCGGATCCTCGCGGTCGCGCGGGACCGGCGCGTTCCGGAGCTTCCGCGCGGCGAGTACCGGCTCGCGGACGAGTCCGTGGTCGCCGCCTACATCGAGGCGACGGCAGCCGTCGGCCGCCAGTCCGCTCCGCTGCGCATCGTCTACACGGCGATGCACGGGGTCGGCTGGGAGACGGCGCACCGGGTGCTCTCCGCGGCGGGATTCGACGAGCCGGCCGTCGTGGTCGAGCAGATCGAGCCCGACGCGGCGTTCCCCACGGTCGCGTTCCCCAACCCGGAGGAGGCGGGCG